>PLYG01000440.1 GCA_003153335.1 Betaproteobacteria bacterium
GGAGCTACTATCGCGACAACATCGAAGAGGAGTTTCCAGCCAGGCGCGTCCGGTAACAAGGCATTGATGATGGACCGGAGTAAATATGCCGGCCACTATCCAAAGCCTAACGCAGTGCCATTGGAATCGCGAGGTCGTCGCATTGGGCGCGATCAACCGCAATTGGAGACTTGGGCAATGACTGGTTCATCGGGAATACAACGATTTTGTTTTCTGTCCGTGCGGTTGCGCCTGCATGGCTATTGGCTGGCATCGATTACCGCGCTCCTCGCCGTGCTGTTGGCTGGATGCCAGTCGCTGCCTGGCGTGCAGCAGCGCGATCACCAGCTCGAACTGGTCTTCATCGGCCAGCAGGTGCTCCCGCAGGGCTATCGCTACGCCAACACGACGGTGGGCGGGCTCTCGGGTATCGACTACGATGCCGCGACCGGGCACTACTGGGCGATCAGCGACGACCGTTCGGAATTCGGGCCGTCGCGTTTCTATGAACTCTCGCTCGATCTGTCCCATTTCAACAAGACTGCGGACCCAGGCCATGCGGGCGTGACGCTGCATGGGGTCCAGACGCTGAAGCGGCTCGACGGCTCGACGTTTCCCGACGTCAGAATCAACCCGGGGCAAGCCACCGACCCGGAAGCGATTCGTCTGCATGCACCCAGCGGGCGGCTGGTGTGGGCCAGCGAGGGCGAGCGGATAGTCAAGACCGGCGAGCCGCCTGTGCTCACCAATCCACACGTGTGGGAAATGCAGCGGGACGGCACGTTCCTGCGCCCGTTTGTAATCCCCGAAAAATTTCGCGCCTCGGCAGGCAATCGCGGCATCCGGCGCAATCTGGCGTTCGAGGGCCTCGCGTTCACTCCAGACTTCGCCACGCTCTACGTGATGACCGAAAATGCGCTGCTGCAGGACGGTCCGGCCGCATCGCTGACCGAGTCCAGCCCGAGCCGTCTGCTCGCCCTCGATTACGCCAGCGGACTGCCGCGCGCGGAATATGTGATCGACGTTTCACCGATTCCCGCCAAACCAACAAAAGCTGACGGGCCCGCCGACAACGGGGTCCCCGAAATCCTGGCGCTGGACCCGGAGCGGCTGCTGCTGCTGGAGCGCAGTTACGTTTTAGGCGTCGGCAACACCATCAAGCTCTTCCTCGTCGATTTGCACGGCGCCACGGATGTCTCAGGGTTCGATTCGCTTGCCGGGCAGAAATATGTCCCGGCGGCCAAGCGCCTGCTGCTCGACTTCAAGACGCTGGGGATACGCCTCGACAACACCGAAGGCATGACCTGGGGCCCGCACCTGCCCGGCGGCAGCCGCAGCCTGATCTTCGTTTCCGACGACAACTTCAACCCGCGGCAGATCATGCAATTTCTGGCATTCGAGGTGCGCGAACGGTAGCACGCAGGCGCAGGCGGTAGAATCACCGGATGAATTCCGCGAGCGCTCCTGCCTTTCACTTCAGCGCGCTGCTCCTCTACTGCCGTCCCGGTTTCGAAAAGGAATGCGCGCAGGAGATCGCCGCAGCCTGCACCGGGCAATCCGTTTCCGGCACTGTGCGCAGCAAGCCTGATGCCGGCTATATCGAGTTCGTCCTGCACGATTCCGAAGCCGGCGGCCGGCTGCGTGCGCATATCCGCTTTGAAAACCTGATCTTCGCCCGCCAACTGATATACGCCGTCCCCTGGATTCGCGATCTGCCGGTGACCGATCGTGTCGGCGCCCTGCTGCCAGCGATTGCCGCCATCGGCACGCCGTTCAGTGCCGTGTGGCTGGAAACAGCCGACACCAACGAAGCCAAGGAACTGGGGGCATTTTGCCGCAAGTTCTTGGCGCCGCTCTCCTTTGCGTTGAAAAAAGCGGCGCTGCTGCGAGAGGATGAGGTCGGCCTGCCGCGGCTGCATCTGTTTTTCGCCGGATCGACCACGGTCTGCATCGGCGTCTCCGATCCCGACAACGCCTCGCCGTGGACAATGGGCGTCCCGCGCTTGAGCCTGCCTCCGCACGCCCCCTCGCGCTCGACGCAAAAGCTCGCCGAAGCCTTGCATCTGTGGCTGACGCCGGAGGCGGACAAGCGCTTGCTGCACGAAGGCACGAGAGCGGTGGATCTGGGTGCGGCGCCGGGCGGTTGGACCTGGCAACTGGTGCGGCGCGGCGTCCACGTCACCGCGGTCGACAATGGCCCGATGGCCGCGAAACTCCTGGAGACGGGCCTGGTCGAACAGGTCCACGCCGATGGCTTTCGCTATCGTCCCCCGCGCCCCGTCTCATGGATGGTCTGCGACATGGTCGAACAGCCGCTACGGGTCGCGGAGCTGGTGGCCAACTGGCTCGCCGACGGCCATTGCGCGCACAGTATTTTCAATCTGAAGCTGCCGATGAAAAAACGTTACGAGGAAGTCGAACGCTGCCGCAACGCGATGCGGGAACGCTGGCGCNNCGGCGTTACCTGCGAATTGCGCTTCAAGCACTTGTATCATGATCGCGAAGAAGTCACTGGCTACGCCTGTCGGGTGGAGGCGTCCCGTAAGAAACGGCAGCCCGGCCACGACCAATCGGCTTGCTCACCATGAAAAGGTGCCAGACCATGCGCGCTCGCCTCACCTTTGCCCTGACCATGCTTATCCTCCCAACGTTAACGAGCGCCACGGCGCCCGCCTGCACCGCAAACAGCGGCAGTGCCATCCCTGCCGTGGTCGAGCTTTACACCTCGGAAGGCTGCGACAGCTGCCCGCCGGCGGACCGCTGGTTTGGCTCACTGAAGGAACAGGCCGCGCGCGGCAAGGTGGTCCCGCTGGCGTTTCATCTCGACTATTGGGACTATCTGGGCTGGAAGGATCGCTTCGCTGATCCGGCATTCGGCGCCCGCCAGCGCGAAGCAGCGAGCCGCGGCGGCGCCAACGTCGTGTACACGCCACAGGTTCTGTTCGAAGGCCGCGACTTCCAGCAATGGCGCCGGACCAGCCCGGAAAAGCTCTCGGCATCCGGGCTCGGGAAGCCCGCGCGCGCGGAACTGCGCGTCACAGCGATGCCCGCAGGCGCGCAGCAATTGCAGGTTAACATCGCCGGCAAGACGCTGCAGGGTGCGCGCGCGGCGGAGGCTTATGTCGCGCTGTTTGAAAATGGCCTGTCCAGCGACGTCAAGGCGGGCGAGAACAAGGGCGTTGTGCTGTATCACGATTTCGTCGTCCGCCGTTGGCTGGGACCGTTTGCCTTCAACGCCGGCGCGCTGAGCCTGGCGCAGACTATCGATCTCCCTGCCGATGCGGTGTTCGGGCGGTCGGGCGTCGCGGTGATTGCCGTCGATGAACGCGGATCTGCGATGCAGGCGCTGGCGCTGTCATTGCGGGATTGTGGCGGCTGAACAGATTGCGCGCCACCTCGGCACTTGTACGCCTTCGAACCGTGCCGCACAATGCGCATTCGAATTGTTGAACCGGAGTGCACATGCGCTGGATTTCAGGATTGCTTCTTCCGATCGTGACTGGTTGCAGCGTGCTGGCGGTCGGTCCGTTTCCCAGGACCATCATTCCGGCGGAAATCGCCGCGCCGCCGAACCAGCGGCTGGAGTTGATTGTTGCCGCCGTCGGCGCGCAAATCTATCGGTGCGACGCGAAGAAGGACGCGCCAGGACGATTCGAGTGGGTGTTCCAGGCACCGGAAGCCCGGCTGCGCGATGTTGCCGGCAAGTCATTCGGCCGCCACTATGCGGGCCCGACGTGGGAAGCCGACGACGGCAGCAAGATTGTCGGAACAGTGCAGACGCGTATCGACGCGCGCGACAAGACCGCCATCCCATGGCTGCGCCTGGCTACGAAAGCCACCGGCGGAGCCGGCCTGCTGGCCAACGTGACCAGCATCCAGCGGGTCAGCACTGTCGGCGGCGAGGCTCCAGCCGGCGGCTGTGCGGAGCCTGACCAGGGCCGTATCCTTCGCGTCGATTACAGCGCCGACTACTATTTCTACGTGCCGCGCTGACACCATGCGGGTCAAGGCCGTATTGTTCGACGCCTATGGCACGCTGTTCGATGTGCATTCGGTAGTTGCCCTCGCGGAGTCGCTGTTCCCGGGCCAAGGCGCCGCGCTCAGTCAGGCGTGGCGGACCAGGCAGCTCGAATACACCTGGCTGCGCACGCTTTCCAACCGGTACCGGGACTTCTGGCAGGTCACCGGCGATGCGCTGACCTGGTCGGCCCAGGCACAGCACTTGCCGCTGACGGCTGCGCAGCACGCGCAATTGCTGGATGCGTATCTGCGCTTGCAGCCATTTTCCGAAAATCTCGAGGTCCTGCGCAGCCTGCAAGCAAGCGGAATGGTCCTGGGCATACTCTCGAACGGAACCGCCTCGATGCTCGACGCGGCAATCGACAGCGCGGGGATGCGCGACCTGTTCACGCATGTCCTGTCGGTCGACAGCATAGGCCGCTACAAGACCGACGCAGGCGCCTATGCCCTCGGGACCGACGCGGTGGGTGCGCCGGCGAACGAGATTGCTTTCGTATCATCGAATTGCTGGGATGCCATCGGCGCCACCTGGTTCGGCTATAGGACGTTCTGGGTCAATCGCGGCAACGCGCCGATGGACCAGTTGGACGCCTCCCCGGACGGCGTTGGGTCTTCGCTGCGAGACTTGCCGCGGTTCCTGGCGCGTTAACAGGCGGTTAGGGCCTCGACACCGTACTGTTAGAATGCCGAGAAGGAAATCCACTTCTCATGTCTACTTATGTGTTGAGTCCCGGCAGGGAAAAGTCGTTGCTGCACCGTCATCCCTGGGTTTTTTCCGGGGCCATCGCCAGCATCAAAGGTGAAGTCACGCCCGGCGCCACAGTCGACATCATGGCCGAAGACGGCCGCTTTCTCGGCCGTGCCGCCGCGAGTCCGGCTTCGCAGATCCGGGCGCGGATCTGGAGTTTCGATCCAAATGAAAAAATCGATGCCGGCTTTTTCGAGCGACGGCTCTCCGCGGCCGTCGCCTGGCGCAATCCGCTGTTCTCCGAGGGCAACACCGCTGCCCGACTGGTGCACGCCGAATCCGATGGACTGCCGGGTCTGATCGTCGACCGGTACAACGACACCCTGGTCGTGCAGATCCTGTCCGCCGGGTCTGAACTTTGGCGCGAAACCATTTTCGATGTCCTGGTCAGTGTGACGGGCTGCACGCGCATTTTCGAGCGCTCGGACGTCGAAGTCCGCGCCCTGGAAGGCTTGGCCGCGCGCAGCGGACCGGTGCGCGGCCAGGGTCCCACCGAACTCACCACCGCCGAGCACGGTCTGAAGTATATCGTCGATGTGGCGGCCGGCCAGAAGACCGGGTTTTACCTCGATCAGCGCGACAACCGCCGCCGCGTCGAAGAGATCGCCGGCGGGCGCGACGTGCTCAACTGTTTCGGGTACACCGGCGGCTTCGCCTTAAGCGCGCTGCGGGGCGGGGCGCGCTCGGTGCTATCCGTCGACAGCTCACGCGATGCGGTGCACACCGCAGTACGCAACGCCCAGCTCAACGGCATCGACGACGGCCGCGGACAGTGGGTGGAGGCCGACGTATTCAAGCACCTGCGGTTGCTGCGCGACCAAGCGCGCCAGTTCGACCTGGTCGTACTCGATCCGCCCAAGCTCGCCCCTACTATCCA
>PLYG01000289.1 GCA_003153335.1 Betaproteobacteria bacterium
CGAAACCGCCCGTTCGTTTTTTTCGTAAACGGCCGCTCAAAATCGCTCCGCTGATCAATTTATCGGCACACCACCACTGGCCGCTTAGGCCGATCAGCGGCCAGTCACGATGGTAGCTTGGATGACGGCTTTGGGTCGGTAGCGGACGTTCAAGCATCGGCCATCAGATCGATTCGTAACTAGTGCACCTAATCTGCCTTGCCTCTGGCGGGTCGCGTAGCCGACAATCTACGCCGGCCATTCACATGCGCCGCAATCAGCGCCGGCACTATCGGCCGCACAATGCTGGACTGCTGATCGAGCAGCCACAGGCGAATCAGCCCCATCATGAATGCGAGCGTCTCGACGGCCGCAACCTTGGGGCTAATGTCGCGGCGTAGCTGACCGGTTCGTCTGGCCCGGCGATAAACCTTGGCCAGAACATCGACGATTTCGGCGGACTTCCGCCGGTGTTCCTCCAGTTCTTTTTCGAACTCATCGACGTATTCGCACTTGAACGCCATGATCTCGAAGGTTTGCCTCGTTTCGGTGGATGACGTCACCGCAGCCAGCAGCGCCAACACGAACTGCTCGACACAGCCCAGCGGATCGGCCCGGCTCATCGCCAGCAGCGTGACGTCGGTGCGGTCGATCAGGGGCAGACACACCTGGCCCCGCATCGCATCGAACAAGGCTTTCTTGTTGGCGAAGTGCCAGTAGATCGCGCCGCGCGTAACGCCGGCGGCTTCCGCGATGTGTTCGAGCGTGGTCCCGGTCATGCCGCGCAGCAGAAACGTCTGGCGCGCTGCGCCTAAGATGCGGTGCCGCGTCCGCTCGGTTTCTTCCTTGGTGCGGCGGGCCATGAGTTCCTTTCCGAAGCTGGATTTGTGTTGCAGGGCATTTACATACAACCGTGATTGTATATAATCTCGCACTCCGCATCCAGTCGACAATTCAATCCATGGCACGTAATCCGCCCGCGCTCAGCGTCAGTGCTCTTCATGCAGGGATGGTTTCCTGCGCGCTCAATCGATATTTCCGCGTTGCGGCAATCGGCGCTACGCTGGCGCTGGCCGCCTGCGGCAAGGGGTCAAACACGCCGCCTGCCGCGCCGCCCCCGCCCGGAGGCGGGCTTCCGGTGACGGTGATCCAGGTCGCGCCGCAACGCGTGCCGGACATCATCGAGGCCGTCGGGCAGACCGAAGGCTCGAAGGACGTCGAAGTGCGGGCGCGGGTGTCGGGCATTCTGGAAAAGACGCTGTACAAGGAAGGCGACCGCGTCAAGGCCGGCGCGCCGTTGTTCCAGATCGACCGCGCGCCGTTCGAGAACGCGCTGGCGCAGGCCAGGGCGTCGCTGGCGCAGGAACGGGCCAAGCTCGAACAGGTCCAACGCGAGGCCGGCCGTCTGAAGCAATTGGTCGAGCAGCGCGCGATCAGCCAGCGCGAATACGACGATGCGACGACCGCGCAAAAGACCGAAGATGCGTTGATTGCCGCTGCCGATGCGCGCGTGCTCGATGCCGAACTCAATCTCTCCTATACCAACATTACCGCGCCGATCGGCGGCATCAGCGGCCGCGCGCAGCACTCCAATGGCAGCCTGGTCACTGCAGGCAATGACAGCGCCTTGCTTACCACGATCTCGCAATCCGATCCGATCTGGGTGCGCTTTTCCGTAGCCGAAGCGGAATACGCCCAGGTGCGCGCGGCGAAAAAGCCCGAAGTGCGGCTGGTAATGGCCGACGGCAGCGCCTTTCCTGGAGTCGGCCGGCTTAACTTCACCGCCTCCGCGGTGGACGCCAAGCTGGGCACGATTCAGTTGCGCGCCGAGTTCGGCAATGCCGCGCTCGCTCTGTTGCCGGGGCAGTTTGTTCGGGTCCGGCTGTCTGCCGGCGAGTCCGAGGCGATACTTGTGCCCCAGGTCGCCGTGGTGCAGAACGATCAGGGCCGCTTTGTCTGGGTCGCCGGCGCTGACGGCAAAGCGGCGCTGAAGCCCGTCGAGGCAGCGAGCTGGATCGGCCGCGACTGGCTGATCAGGAAAGGGCTTGCCGCCGGCGATCGCGTGATCGTCGATAACCTGCTCAAGCTGCGTCCCGGCGCGCCGGTGCAGCCGATAGCGCCCGCGCCGGCCACGCAGGCCGCAAGCGCTGCTGCGGCGTCGCAGGCCGTACCCGCGAAGGCGGAAGACAAGTCCGCGCCCGCTGCCGGCAAAGCGAACTAGGGCGGCGGAATGTCCAAGTTCTTCATCGAACGGCCTATCTTTGCGAGCGTGCTCGCGATCATTATCGTGATCGCGGGTCTGGTCGCTTCCCAGATCCTGCCCATTGCGCAATATCCCGAAATCGCCCCGCCGACCGTGACGGTCATCGCCGCGTTCCCGGGCGCGAGCGCCGAGACGCTGGCCAAAGTGGTCGCGGCGCCCATCGAAGAGCAGCTCTCCGGTGTGGAGAACATGCTCTATTTCAATTCGAGTTCGGCCTCGAACGGCACGGTGTCGATCACCGTCACGTTCGAAGTCGGCACCGACGTCGACAAGGCCGTGTTCAACGTCAACAACCGGGTGCAACTGGCGGCGCCGCGGCTGCCGCCCGAGGTGGCGCGTAACGGCGTGACTGTGCAAAAGCGCTCGACCGACATTCTGCTGGTGGTCGCGCTCAGTTCGCCCGACAACCGGTTCAACACGCTCTACCTGTCCAACTACGGCACGTTGAACGTGGTCGACGATCTGAAGCGGGTGGGAGGCGTGGCCGACGTCACGGTCTTCGGCGCGCGCGACTATTCGATGCGCATCTGGCTCAAACCTGACCGGATGGCGCAGCTCGGGGTGACACCCACCGATGTCGCCAATGCGATCCGCGTCCAGAACGCGCAATACGCGGCAGGCAAGATCGGCGCTGAGCCAGCCCCGCCGGGGCAGAGCCTGGTCTACACGGTGAATGCGCGCGGCCGTCTGATCGACCCGGAAGAATTCGGCAACATCGTCCTGCGCGCCGATGGGCCGGGCGGGGTGCTGCGGATCAAGGATGTGGCGCGCATCGAATTGGGCGCGCAGAACTACGACGCCTCGATTGCGCTGGACGGCAAGACCACCATCGGCATGGCGGTGTTCCTGCAGTCCGGCGCGAATGCGCTCGCGGTGGCGGACGCGGTGCGGGCGCAGATGGTGGAAGTCAAGACCCGCTTCCCGGAAGGGGTCGATTACGTGATTCCCTTCGACACGACCCGCTTCGTGCAGGCCTCGATCCATGAGGTGACTATCACGATCTTCATCGCCGCGCTGCTGGTAATGCTGGTGGTATTCCTGTTCCTGCAGACCTGGCGGGCGACGATCATTCCGATGGTCGCCGTGCCGGTGTCGCTGATCGGCACCTTTGCGGGGCTCTGGCTGTTTCATTTTTCGATCAACACCCTGACCCTGTTTGCGATGGTGCTGGCGATTGGTATCGTCGTCGACGACGCCATCGTGGTGCTGGAAAATGTCGAGCGCCTGATGCGCGAGCAGGCGATGGACGGCAAGCAGGCAGCCATCGAGGCGATGCGCGAGGTGCAGGGCGCGATCATCGCGATCGTGCTGGTGCTGTGCGNNTGTTCAAGCCGTTCAACATGACATTTGCCTGGCTGACGCGGAGGTTTCTGGGCGGCGTCAATCTGGCGCTCAGGCAACGGGTTGTTTCGTTCGTGGTCTTTCTCGGCATCCTCGGGCTGACGGCGCTCCTCTTCCTGCGCATTCCGGGCAGTTTCCTGCCGCCAGAAGATCAGGGCTACATTTTCAGCGCCATTGTGCTGCCCGACGGCGCAACGCTGGAACGCACAAGCAAGACCGGTGCTCTTTTGCAGCAATCGCTGTCCACCATTCCCGCGATCGATCACATGTTCGTGATCAGCGGCTTCGACCTGATCGGCGGCGGCAACAAGACCAATGCCGGCACCAGCTTCATCACGCTCAAGCCGTGGGACGAACGCACGATGACCGCACCGCAATTAGCCGGCGAAATATCCAAGCGCGGCCTGGGACTGCCCGACGGCATTGCGTTCGCGTTCAACCCGCCGCCGATTCGGGGCCTGGGTACCGCCGGCGGCTTCGAAGTCTACGTGCAGGGCAGGACCGACCCCGATCCGAAAAAGCTGGGCGCCGTGATCACGGATTTCATCGCTGCGCTGAACAAGAATCCACAGCTCACCGGGGTCAGCACGTTCTTCCGGCCGCAGTTCTGGCAGGGAAGGTTCCGGGGGTTGCGTCTGGATGATGCCCGCAAGGCCGAACGGCCTCCTGGATCGGCAAATTGCATATTGTCGTC
>PLYG01000158.1 GCA_003153335.1 Betaproteobacteria bacterium
CCCGTCTTTGATCACCGGAACCAGGTCTTGGCCGGAGAATGCGATGCTCTCCTTCTGCGTAAAACGCCAGGGTACCGTCTCGGCCTGCAGCCCCTTGTGGGCCAGTGCCATGCGTACGCGCCAGCAGTTGGGAGAAAAAAGGCGATCGTCCTCCGCGCCCGCGAGTTCCCAGTGCCGGATGGTCATCGTCTTCTCCGTGGAGGTGGTTTTGTCGGCATCATAAAAGTGCCGATTAGGAGTGCGCACTTGATCTACCTCCTCGAAAGTATCTATAGTCCCATAAGCCCCGTCAACCGTTGTCGTCAGCAGATCGAGAAATTACTACCGTTTTGGGTCAGGGTATTTAGCTGTTGGCCTTGAAGGACCGCTTTGCGTCTGGTCCCGACTCTAGCGTTTTCGAGGACCGGACGCTCGCCCAGGCAGTCCTCAATATATCCACCAGCAAGGCGCGAGCGGCAGCAGTGGCCGAGCAGCGGACTTTGGCGTAGTTACCTTGAATGTCGGCAAAGGGTCGAAACCGCCCGTTCGTTTTTTTCGGAAGCGGTCGCTCAAAATCGCTCCGCTGATTACTTTATCGGCGCACCGCCACTGGCCGCTTAGGCCGATCAGCGGCCAGTCACGATGGTAGCTCGGATGACGGCTTTGGGCCGATTCCGGCCCAAAGGATTACCCGTTTAAACAGGTCAGCAATGGCCGCAGTGGGACTGATTGCCGCCGGTCAGCAAGCCGCGGCACATCGCGCGACTATTTTTCCGACGCGCTGGCAAGCAGTGCGGCCCTGGTCTACAGAATCGGCGGCAACTCAAGTGGCGCTTTGCCATCAACTCCCTCCACCACGGTGACTCGGACATGCGCATAGTCTGTCAATGGGAATGATGCTGCGTTATTCGTTCGAGCAGAGCGCGAATGCGGAGCGCGTCGAGGCTGCGGTGCGCAAGGTCCTGGCCGATGGGTACCGCACTGTGGATATCGTTCAGCGTGGCCCTATTTGGCCGTTCTGAGCTCGCGGACGGTGAAGAACGGCAACGCGGCCAGCGCCATGGACACCAGCGCGAAGACGAAGCTCGCGCGGTAGCCGCCAGTGTAATCGTGCAGCAGCCCTGCCGCGAGGGAACCGACTGCCGCTCCTATGGCATTGGTCGCCAGGATTGTGCCATAGATGGTCGCGTGGCCGCGGCCCCCGAAGCGCTTTGCGGCGAGCGAGGAGATGAGCGGCCCCCGCGCACCCTGGCAAAGGCCGAAGACGATGATGCATGCGGCCAGTGTCGCGAGGCTCAGGTGGAACGAGAGCGCGAAGAAAAGGCAAATGCCGAGCGCCGTGCCGAGGAAGCTCGCCATCGCCATGGGACGCGTGCCGAAGCGGTCGGCGAGAAACCCGCTGGACATCACGCTCGCGACCGACATCATGCCCATCGCTCCGAAGGCCGAGGCCGCGGTGATGGGCGCCACGCCCAGGTCGATGAGATACGAAACTACCTCGACCAGCACGGTGTACATGCCCATGGCAGTGAAAAATAAAACGCGCACCATGCCCCAATACACTGGAGTGGCCATGGCCTTGCGCACCGTCCAATGCTCCGCACCCGCGTTGGCGGCGTGCCGCGCTTCGATGCGCGAGTCGCCCGCGGCGAAGCGTCTCCAGGGCACTGCAAACGACTGGACGACAGCGACGGCGATCACGCACCATCCCAGCATCCGGTAGGCGCCCCCCCACTCGTACAGCACGACGAGCTGCTGCGCGATGGGCACGATCACCAGCGCCCCTAGGCCCATCGCCGAGAAGGCGATGCCGATCATGGTCGAGAGCCGGCGGCCATACCAGCGCGCGAGAAGCGCGGATCCGGGCACCATGCCGAGGAGCGCCACGCCGACTCCCAGGGCGAGGCCAATCACGAGATAGAACTGCCACAGGCGATCGAGCGATCCCACGGCGATGAGGGCCACGCCTCCTACAGTGCATCCCGCCGTATAGACGGCCCGTGGACCGAAGCGCCCGAAGAGCGCTCCGACGACGGGACCCGCGAGCCCGCTCACCAACAGGTAGGCCGAATAGATTCCCGTCACCTGTGCGCGCGACCAGCCGAACTCGCGCTCCAGCGGCAGCACCATCACCGTGAATGCGTCGCCGATGCCGCGGCTGAACATGTTGAAGATGAAGCAGATCGCGACGACCGCGATGCCGGTGCGGCGCAGCTCGACGAGATTACGCTCCCCGGAAGCCACTGCTCGTCATCTCAAGTTCGTCCTTCTTCCATTCCGTACCCATCGTCGAACTCGACTATACCAACATCGGACGAGACCATGCGTGCTCGTGGTCAACCGGAGCTTCCCCGTGAATTCGGAAAATGTTTTCGGCCGTACTCAGTTTCCGGCCGGCGCCCCGAACTTGCGCATGATGGTTTCCATCATGCACCAATTGGTCAGCGCGCTCTGGAACAGATTGACGCCAACGAACGCGGTGAACGCCAGCCACCATTGGCTGACAAAAATAGGACTACCGGGGATTCCGAGCGCCAGCGACAGCAGGATGAAGGTGCCGGCGACGAGGCGAACCAATTGCCAGGATGTCATGCTCATTCTCCTTGAGTAAGTTGCCCGAGGCGATTGCGCCAGGCCATGTAGTAAAGCAGCGGAATCACCACCAGGGTGAGCAAGGTGGAGACAAAGATCCCGAAGATCAACGAAATCGCGAGCCCGTTGAAAATCGGATCGTCTAGGATGAAAAAAGCGCCGAGCATAGCGGCCAGGCCGGTCAGCATGATCGGTTGCGCGCGGGTCATCGCCGAGTGGACGACCGCTTCCTTGAAGTCGACCCCATCCTTCACCTGTAGATTGATGAAGTCGACCAACAGGATGGAATTGCGCACAATGATCCCGGCCAGGGCGATCATTCCGATCATGCTGGTGGCGGTGTACTGCGCGCCCAGCAAGGCATGCCCCGGCATGACGCCGATGATGGTCAGCGGTATCGGCGCCATGATGATCAGTGGCGTCAGGTACGAGCGGAATTGCGCCACCACCAGCAGGTAGATCAGTACCAGCCCAACGGCATACGCAGCGCCCATATCGCGAAATGTTTCATAGGTGATCTGCGACTCGCCATCCCACTTGATCGCATAGTCGCGATAGGGGTCGTCGGGCTGGTGGATGAAGTATTCGACCAGCGTGCCGCCGCCCGGCGTGGCGATGCCGCTTACGGCGCTGCGCATAGCGAACACGCCGTACAGGGGACTGTCGATGCGTCCGGCCATATCGGCAACGACGAAATTCACCGGCAGCAGATCCTTGTGATAAACCGGCTGGTCGCGCACGCTATCGGTTGGCGTGACCAGTTCGCGTATGGGCACCAGCTTGCCCGAGGCGGAGCGCACGCCAAGCTGCAGCAGGTGGTCGAGATTGCCGTGTTGGTCCGCAGGCAATTGCAGTGTCGCCGCAGCCGGGTATTTGGACTCGTCGTGCAGATAGCTGGTCGCCTCGCCCGCCAGACCCGCGCGCAACGTGCTCACGATGACTTCCTGCGGCACGCCCAGCATTGCCGCCTTGCGCCGATCGACCAGCAGCAGAGTTTTTGGCGCAACAACAATACTGCTGTCATCGACATCGACGATGCCCGCCGTCTTTTCGAATACCGCGCGCACCGCCTTGGCCACCTGACGCCGGCCTTCGGCCTCGGGGCCGTAAATCTCCGCAACGATAGGCGAGAGTACCGGCGGACCGGGCGGGACTTCCACCACTTTCACGTTCGCGCCGAAGCGCAGTCCGATCTGTTGCAGCGCCGGCCGGACGCGCGTCGCGATGGCATGGCTCTGCTCGCTGCGATGGTGCTTGTCGACCAGGTTGACCTGGATGTCGCCGACCTCGCCGCCGGCGCGCAGGTAGTACTGGCGGACCAGTCCGTTGAAGTTGATCGGAGCGGCCGTGCCGGCGTAGGCCTGATAGTCGGTCACCTCGGGCACGGTTCCGAGGTATCCACCAAGCTCATGCAGCACGGCGGCCGTCTGCTCGACCGGCGTGCCCGCGGGCATGTCGACCACGACCTGGAACTCCGACTTGTTGTCGAAGGGGAGCATCTTGACCTTCACGGCGCCGAGACCGACGAGGCCCATCGAACCGACGGTGGCGGCGACGACGACGGCCAGGAACGTCCAGCGCCACGCACGGTGGGCCAGCAGCGGGCGCATGAAGCGCTGGTAAAGCCGCGTGAAGGCGGTCTCGGGCATGGTCTGGTCCGCGGCCTCCTCCTCGGCCTCGGTCAGGGGAGCGTCGACGAAGGCGGCGGCGTCGCCGGGTTGCCGGGCGTGCCCGCGAAGGACCTTGAGCGCGGCCCAGGGCGTGACGGAAAAGGCGACGAGCAGCGAGAACAGCATTGCGGCGCTCGAGCCGATCGGAATCGGGCGCATGTAGGGCCCCATCAGGCCGCTGACGAACGCCATCGGCAGCA
>PLYG01000501.1 GCA_003153335.1 Betaproteobacteria bacterium
CCCCGACCGGATAACCCTGGAGCTGGAGCCCGCCTTTGATGCATGCGGCAAGGTTGTACTTGGCGAAGGCCTGGTTCAAATTCCACAGGCGGCGCTGACGCTCCATCGCCGCGGTCCAGTCACCGCGCCGGCAGAGCTCGTACAGCTCTACGCTTTGCCTCGGCGCAACGCAAGCGGGGCCTGCCATCCAGCCGACGCCGCCGATCAGCATTACGCAGATTGGAATGTGCGCGGAGGCCGCGAAAACCTGTATCCGTCCTTCCACCCGGTTGATGATCGAAAGCAGCCGACCGGTATTAAAGGACGCATCCTTTATGTATTGGATGTTGGGAACGCGGCTTAGCCGGTCGATCACTGGGAGGCTCAAATCCGATCGCTGGAAGTTCGGATTGGTGTAAAGCACTATCGGAATTGACACCGCATCGGCGATCGCTTTGAAATAGGCGAACACGCCCTCATCGGAGACCGGGAAGTAAGCTTCGAGGATCGCGAGAATCCCACTGCAGCCGAGACGCTCGAACTCGCGTGCCTGGGAGACGGCGTCGGCGATCGTGGTCGAAGCCACTCCCGCCACCACCGGAACGCGACCTCTCGCTGCACCGACCACAACTTCAACAACACGCCGTCGCTGCGCCCACGAGAGATAGGCGAATTCGCCGGTGGAGCCCAAGGGCGTCAACCCATGAACGCCTGCGTTGATGAGGTCGTCGCACAGGCGTCCAAGAACCTCCGCGTTCACCTCGCCGGACTCATGCACTGGCGAAACAAGATAGGGGAAAACTCCGTGGAAATGTACTTCGGTCATCGCAGTCCCTCCGTCGCCGCGGGCACGTTCAACGTTTTGCCCCTGGAGTTTTACGTACCAGCCGCACCATATCGTGGCCCCGGTCTCCGTATGGAATCTGCTGCCACTTTTCTGGCTGTATCCGAATTGCCTCCCACAGCCGCAGTTCGGCCTGGCTCATACGAGCTTGGCATTGTGCGATTCGGGCCAGCAGTGCGGCCTCGGATACTGGCTCCCACTCGATCATGGTTACTGAGCCACTAACGTGACGTGAGCGGCACGCAACAGCGCCGCAGAGATGCCCGAAGCGGACGCGTGTGCCCCGCCGTTGGGTGTCCGCTCGAAGGACTGGGCGATGCGGCTTTTCTCAATCACTGAGTCTGACCTTATCGCCCACGCGANNTCGTAATCATCGCAATTGCAAAAGTCGGCTTTTCGCGGGGGAAGACCTTAATCAGCGTTCTCATGATTGGCAGGTCTCGCTCCCCGGTTAGCGGATTCGCGTGCGTGGCAAGGCATCGGGTTTTTGCGCTTATGACCTCGAATTTGACCTCACCGATGCAAACGCTTCGGCCTATCCAATTCTGCTCTTCCCACGCCTCCAGGCCGTCAATGGCGATATTTGAGCGGAATCGATACTCGCTGAGATCCGGCGCGCCGGCTACGGCGGCGACGGCCGCAACACTTTGGCGCCCGTGCAGAGTCACCTGACCTGCCTCGTTGTCCTGGTAACGAGGCATAATTCCGTCCCCGACGACTCGCAAAGGAAGCCGATCCGGATGCGAGGAGAGGGGATTCTCGTCAAGCTTGAGGACGTATTCCTCGATTGCCGAAGCGATTCGCTTCCGCCCCGCGTCGTCCAACGCTTCGTCAACCAGAACGGCACCGTGCAAGTTGATGCGCAGCCGAAGCGTCTTATGATTGAATTCGAGGTGAAGCCGCGCCAACCCAGGCGTATTTACCAGCGCGACGAACTCATGTTTCGTGCCCCAGGCATCACCGGCAATCGCCGAATTGGAAAATCGAACGCCAAGGACGCGGTCCCCGGCAATTCGTCCTCCCTCGAGGACGGACAAGGCTTCACATTTCTCGGCAGTGAAACCCTTCACCGGAAAGCGATAGAGGGCAGCGACGCGCATTGGCAACGCGCTTAATGTGAGAGGTGAGCGGCGCGCAATAGCGCGCCGCGCGGCAAAGAAATGCACAGGCGTACCCCGCCGTTGCGCGTCCGCTCGACTGACGTGTTAGCCCCGCCTTGGAAGCGGGGTCTACCTCGATGACGCATACGAGTTCGCTATGTTTTTAACGTTTCGGCGGACTAATACTGTGCGGACAACGACTAGCGGCACGATACAAGTCACGAGGAAAGGAACCAAAAATTCGCTCTGAGTAGCATGTAAAGTCAAGAAGAACCGGCCCGATACCCACGCAAAAATCCAGAAGAAAATGGCCATGGATACGCGCCAGTTACGTTTGACCGCGAGCTCAGCCTCTCGCACAACCTCCGCGCGTTGCCATGGCCCAAGAATCTTGAGTTCTGGGCACCGGTAGTAAAAAGGTATTCGACGAGCCGCAGCGTTTTTCGCCTCGAGGCTCAACGCGCGCTCTTGGGAGAGTATTTCTTCCGCGATTGCGTCGGCTTGTGCGAGGGTAATCATGACTGCTCCCAGGGGGCTACGTGATATCACCGGCACGCCAAGTGCCGGATACCCGGCCCTGCCGAATAACCCGGCAACCCAAAGGCGTGCAAGCCAATGTTGACGAAGCCCTTTCGTCGTTTGTGCTGCGTAAACATAAGCGTAACGATTCCGACAAAACCCGCACCCAACGCCTGTCACACACTTGGCAGCGCACTGGCCCGCCAAGACTGCGAGTCCGCGGGTTTCGCCGCAGTGTACGGCCGCATCAGTGCTGTGTCCACTGCGGTTGGAGCAGCGCCGGCCTCTGCGCAGTTTGTCGAAAGCGGTTACGGTTCCCACCCCTGAAGCCTCCCAGCCGGTCCGGCAAAGCAGGCCTTCTCGAACAATGGGATAATATGCATATGAGCGCCCAACAACCACCGATTTCCCCCCGCCGCCGTCTGCAGGAGTTGCTTGCGATTCCGGACAACCAGCGCACCGAGGCCCAGTGGGACGAGCTCAACGAGCTCGAAATCAAACTGGCGCCGGGTAATCGCGAGCCCGGCAATCGCGAAGACAACATCGACCAGGGCGCCCCGCGGAACACGCAAGCGCCCGCCGGTCGTAGCGAGCAGAGAGGCGGCGACCCGCGAGGCGGCCCGGCGGGCAAGCGGCCGGCCAGAAAATTTCACAAGCGGCCGCCGAAGACCAATACGCCTTGACGTCTTGCTGGGACACAGGGCGCGATTAATCCGGCTTTCGGCGCCCACCGTCCCCGCCGGGGCACGTCTACCCACATCCGCCGGCGATGCGTGGGAGCGCGCGTCTCTCAGTTCACTGTCGCGGCGGTCTTCGCACAGTGCCTATGCGCAGACCCTTGTCGGGAGACCGCCCGGTTCCAGGCCGCACGATACGAACGCTCATGGTTTGGTTCCTCCTGCATGCAACGCGCTTCCGGAAAGCGAATGTCGCAAAATGATACTCTTGCGGTGCAGGCCAACCCGCTTGGAGGAGCGTTGGCCGGCTTTTTTACAGATACAGGGAACGCAATTGAAAACTCCAAAGAGGCTCGAACCACTCGTCGCCGAAGGCATCATCGACGAGGTGATTCGACAGTTGATGAGCGGCAAGGAAGCGGTGGTTTACGTGGTGCGGTGCGGTGACGAAGTCCGCTGCGCCAAGGTGTACAAGGAAGCGAACCGCCGCAGCTTTCGCCAGGCCGCGCTCTACCAGGAAGGCCGCAAGGTAAAAAACAGTCGCCAGGCGCGTGCGATGGAAAAGGGTACGCGGTATGGCCGGCAGGCGCAGGAAGCGGCTTGGCAGAGCGTCGAGGTCAACACGTTATATCGCCTGGCGGCGGCGGGTGTGCGCGTGCCGCGTCCGTACGGATTTTATCAGGGCGTGGTGTTGATGGAGTTGCTCACCGATGCCAACGGCAACGCCGCACCCAGATTGAACGATGTGGTGCTCACGGAGGAGCTGGCGCTGGCCTATCACGCGATGCTGATGCAGGAAATCGTTCGCATGCTTTGTGCCGGGGTCATCCATGGCGACTTGTCCGAATACAACGTGCTGGTCGACAGCAACGGGCCGGTCATTATCGACCTGCCGCAGGCCGTTGACGCGGCAGGCAACAACAACGCCGCGGTCATGTTGCAACGGGACGCGGACAATCTCACCACGTACTTCAGCCGTTTCGCACCGGCGCTGGCCCACGCGCAGTATGGGAAGGAAATATGGTCGCTGTTCCAGAGCGTATCCTTGCACCCCGACGTCAAGCTCACCGGCCGCTTCAAGGCCAATACCAAACCCGCTGATCTGGCTGCCATCCTGAGTGACATCAAGGCCGTGCAAGCCGAAGAAGAAGAGCGCTTGCGGTACAGGGCGATGCGGACCGTTTGACACAATCGCGGCCCTCATTTGCCTCTCTCCGAATGAGACGATGGGTATGGCTGCGCTCGACCCATCCTCCGGCCGCGTTACGACGCGCAACGAAATATCCAGCAACCCCGCAGCGTACGTTGGGCCGATCACCGCGAAATTCGCAGGCAACAATTAAACCCACTCGATTCGGCGGTCCGGGCAAGCCTCGTTTTTGATATCCTTTCGGCCTGTATGCCACTCTCCGGGGAACACATCGCATGAGCCAACGCGGGTACTTGCGTCAACCGACGCTGCAAGGCGAAACCATCGTCTTCGTCTGTGACGACGACCTGTGGAGCGTGCGCGCGTCAGGCGGCGTTGCCCGCCGTCTGACGGCGGGCCTGGGGGAACCGGCGACACCGGCGCTTTCCCCGGACGAAAAATGGATCGCATTTGTCGGACGGGACGAACAACATCCCGAGGTGTATCTGATGCCGGCGGAAGGTGGTCCCGCCCGGCGCATGACGTGGCTCGGCCCCGATGTACTGGTGCGCGGGTGGACGCCCGACGGCCTCATTCTTTTTGTGACGACGCATGGGCAGCCATTCTTCCGCAACTACCGCGCGTTCACGCTGGGCGCCGACGGCGGGATGCCGGAGATGCTGCCATATGGCCAGGTGAACCATCTGGCGTTCGGCCCCGGCGGCTCGAAAGTCATCGGACGCAATACCGCTGACCCGGCGCGCTGGAAGCGCTATCGCGGCGGCACCGCTGGGAATCTCTGGATCGATGCGGCGGGAAGTGGAACCTTCCGGCGCATGAGCGAGCTGCCGGGCAACGTTACGAGTCCCATGCTGCTGGGCGGGCGCGTCTGGTATTTGTCCGATGCCGAAGGCGTCGGCAATCTTTACTCCTGCCTGCCCGATGGAACCGATCGGCGGCGGCAGACGGATCACGACGATTACTATGCGCGCCACGCGCAAACCGACGGCCGGCGTATCGTCTACCAGTGCGGCGCCGAGATCTGGCTGTTCGATCCGGTGGCCGATCGCACGCAATGCATAGCCATTGATGTGCCCTCGCATCGCACGCAGGCAGCACGGAAATTCGTGCCCGCCGAAAATCATCTGGCAGGCTTCAACGTCCATCCGGCCGGCCACAGCCTGGCGGTGGACGCGCGGGGAAAACTGTTCACGTTTGCGCACTGGGAAGGCGCCGTTCGCCAGCACGGCGCGGCCGACGGCGTCCGCTACCGGCACGGGCAATGGCTGCACGATGGCGCGTCGCTGATCGCGATCAGCGACGAGTCCGGCGAAGAGCAGGTGCAGGTTTTCAGCGGCGGCGCCGTCACCACGTTGCCCTGGGATATAGGCCGGGTGCAGAACATGTGCGCCTCGCCCATCGCCAATCGCGTCGCCATTTCCAATCATCGCAACGAACTGCTTATCGGCGATCTCGACACCGGGACGTTGAGCGTCGTCGATCGCAGCGACGCGGGCCGCAGCGAAGACCTGGCTTGGTCGCCCGACGGCGCGTGGCTGGCCTACACGTTCTGGACCAGCGCGCGCCATTGCGCGATAAAACTCTTCGACGCGGCGGGCGCGAAAAGCACGCTGGTGACCGAGCCCGCGTTCCGCGACTATTCGCCGGCCTTCGATCCGGAAGGCAAGTATTTGTACTTTCTGTCGGTGCGCACCTTCGACCCGGTGTACGACGCCGTGCAGTTCGAGCTGAGTTTCCCGCGCGCGGCGCGCCCGTACCTGATTGCGCTGCAGGCGGACCAACGTCCGCCATTCGATGCGCAACCCAAAGGGCTGCGCCCCGCCCACGCGAAGGACAAGAACGGGAAGGACGAACCTGCGCCGCCGGCGTTTCGCATCGACCTGGCCGGGATCGAGCGCCGGGTCGCGGCCTTCCCGGTCCCCGAAGGGCGCTTCGGTCAGATTGCCGGCGCCGCGGAGAAAAAAGTGCTGTGGACAGTCCTGCCTATCGCCGGCGCGCACGGCCGCGGCG
>PLYG01000285.1 GCA_003153335.1 Betaproteobacteria bacterium
TGTTCTACCAGGCATCGGACTGGGGCGACACCAGCCAGCAGGTCTTCGTCGAGCGGTACCGCGCGCTGGGGGGCAAGATCGCCGCGCTGGAGAATTACCTGCTGGCCGAAAAGGACTTCCACTCGATCCTTTCGAAGGGGCGCCGCGCCGGCGCCGACGTACTGGTCCTCTTCTCCTATTACACCGATGGCGCCCTGCTGCTGCTGCAGGCGCAGGACGTCGGGCTGAAGGGCAAGATCATCGCCGCCGCGTCGTGCTATTCGAACAAGTTCCTCGAGCTCGGCGGCGGCGCCGTCGACGGTACCATCATGTCGGTGCTGTTCTTCCCCGAGGACCCGCGTCCGGACATCCAGCGCTTCGTGCAGGCGTACAAGCAGCGCTACGGCGAGGCCCCCGACCAGTACGCGGCGCGCGCCTACGATGCGGTGAAGGTCGTCGCGTGGGGCGCCGAGCAAGGCGGCGCCACGCGCGAAGGCATTCGCAAGGCCTTCATTTCGGGCCAGTCGATCCCGAGCCTGCTGTTCGGCTCGTTCAAGTTCGATGCCGAGCGCCGCGTCGCGCACTATGACGAGGCGCTGATCACGGTCAAGAAAGACAAGTTCGTCTACTACCGCTGAGCCGGCGCCACGCAACCGTCGATGTCAGAGCTGCTCGATCCGCTGGTCACGGGACTGATCAACGGCAATGCCTATGCGTTGATCGCCCTGGGGTTGTCGCTGATCTTCGGCGTCGCCGATCTGGTCAACTTCGCGCACGGGTCGGTGTTTGCGTTCGGGGCGATGCTCGGCTGGTATTTCGTGGCCGTGCTGCACTGGCCGCTGCCACTGGCGCTGGCCGGGGTGATCGTGGCGACCGCGCTGCTCGGCGTGGTGATCGAAAGGGTGGCGGTCCGGCCGCTGGCCAAGGCGCCGCGCATCGCGCCGTTGCTGTCGACCGTGGCGGTGGCGCTGATCCTGGATCGCGTCTCGCAACTGATGTTCACGCCGGACACGCAGATGTTTCCGAATCTGCTGCCGAACGCGAACTTCCATTTCGGGGACATCCGGTTCGGCGTGACCGATCTCGTGATGCTCGGCGTGACCCTGACGAGCCTCGCCGCGCTCTGGCTGTTCCTGATGCATACGCGCCTGGGACGGGCGCTGCGCGCCACCGCGCAGGATCGCGACGCCGCGCTGCAGATGGGCGTCAACGCCGGCGGGCTCGAGGCGCTGGCTTTCGCGATTTCGTCGGCGCTGGCGGGCGTGGGCGGCGTGCTGGTCGGCATGTACTACCGCAATGTCGACCCCAGCATGGGCTTTGCCGCGGGGATCGAGGGCTTCGCGGCCGCGACGCTGGGCGGGCTCGGCAACCTGCCGGGCGCGATCGTTGGCGGACTCCTGCTCGGGGTCATCGAGAGCTTCGGGGTAACCTGGTTCGGCGGTGCCTCGCGCGGGATGATCGCGTTCGGCGTGCTGGTGCTGGTGCTGTGGCTGCGGCCGGGCGGGCTATTCGGCTCGCCGAACGCGGGCTTCGCCGAGCCGCTGACCGGAACGTTTTTCGGCCGTGGCCGCCCGGTCATGCTGCGCCACTGGCAGCTCGCACTGATCCTGGCGGCTGCCTTCGTCGTGCTGCCCTGGGTCGCCGATGCCTACGTGCTGCGGGTCGCGACGATCATTGCGATCTTCTCGATCCTCGGTGTTTCGTTGACCCTGGTTGCCGGCACGGCCGGCCTGATGTCGATCGGCCAGGCCGGATTCTTCGCGATCGGCGCCTACACCTCGGCGCTGCTGGTGAAGGACCATGGCTGGTCGTTCTGGCTGGCCATGCCAACGGCCGGCGTCGTCGCGGCGGTGGCCGGCGCCGTCCTGATCGCGCCGGTGCTGAAACTGCGCGGCCACTACGTCGCGATCGTCACGCTCGGCATCGGTGCCATCGTCGTCGCCGCGATCCTCAACCTGCCCTCGATCACTGCCGGGCCGCTCGGCATCACCGCCATTCCGCCGCCGCGGCTGTTCGGCCATGAAATCGTTTCGCCGCGCGCCTACTACTGGCTCGCCGCGGCGCTGCTGGTCGCCAGCGTGGCGATCGTCGTCCGGCTACAGCGCTCGCACCTCGGACGCGCCTGGCGCGCGATCCGCGAGGACGAGGTCGCGGCACAGGCGAGCGGAGTGCAGCTTGCGGGTCACAAGTCGCTCGCCTTCGCGCTCGGCGCGTTCATCGCCGGCGTGGCCGGCAGCCTGCTCGCGCATCAATACGCCTACATCAACCCGGAGATTTTCGGCGTCGACGTTTCGGTGCTGGTGCTGACGATGATCGTGCTGGGCGGGATGTCGAACGTGGTCGGCACGATCCTCGGCGCGATCGTGCTGGTCGGCGGCCCGGAGCTGTTGCGTCCGTTCGGTGACTTCCGCATCCTCACCTACGGCTTGCTGCTCCTGCTGCTGATCCGCTTTCGCCCGCAGGGCTTGTGGTTCTACCGATGAGCGGTGCGCCTGGCACGCCGTTGCTCGAGGTGCGCAACCTCGTCAAGCATTTCGGCGGGGTGAATGCCGTCGACGACGTATCGTTCAAGGTCTATCCGGGCCAGATCGTGAGCATCATCGGCCCGAACGGCTCGGGCAAGACGACGACGATC
>PLYG01000426.1 GCA_003153335.1 Betaproteobacteria bacterium
CAGGCAACACTCGGGTTTGGGCGGTTGGTTAGACCTTTCCATCTAGTTCTTTCGTTCTAAACTCCGGCGGCTCTCCGCCAGACCAGAGGGACTTTCACCCTCGGAGCAGCATGACTTCACCTTGGCGCTCAGGATTTGGCTGTTTGCCCCATCCTCTGCCGCACCGATTTCCAGTCCGCACCTTTCTCCATATTCAGACCCTGCCGCTGCCAAAACAATAGCCCGTGCCAGGCGTGAGGATGATTCATCTCATCCACAGTTTACTTTTCACCCATTCGCAAGGTGAGTACCGGCAACTGATCAGACGTTAGGCGGGCACTGCCTTCGCCGCATCTTTATTGGCGATGCATTATTTTCATACGCCAAATTTGACACCAGCAAGAAACGGTTATAGTGTGACTTAGCAGAGTTGATTGCAGGTTATCGGAACCATGAATCAGGCGCGGCGTAGGCGTTTCGGATGGGGTAGCGCGGGGACCCTCAAAGGGGGGTGGAATTCGAAAACGCAGTCGCCGGGCGCAACGGGTATGCATTCTGGGCGAATCATGAGGCAGAGCGATGAGCCCCTCTCGTTCGTGACGAAGGCGCCACTGGAACGGTTGCTCCCCCATACGCGACCATGTCAATTCTGCAAAGGCGCCGTCATTTGCACCGGCGAAGAACTCTTGGAGGCGGCCTATTTCATCCTGACTGGCAGTTGCGAATTGCGCGGCGCTCTGGATGGACACGAAGAGGTTCTGGAAACGTTCGGACCAGGCGCGGCCTTCGGCGGCTGGGAGCGGGGCGCGCCTGATGAACCCGGAACCCGAGCTGTGGCCGCCGCCGACAGCGTGTTGCTCTCTCTCACGCGCAAAGATCTCGATCTGCTGCGGGCGCAAGAGGGTCATCCGGGGCGGGGCAATGGCAATGGCCAGGCCCATCCTGCTGAACTGAGCGTTCCCTTGCATTCCGCCTGCCAGCCGCCGCACCATCTCATCGCTCTGGCTTACTTGTCCGAGCAACTTCCGGTTTCGATCATCAGCGAACAATTGGCCCGGTCGCTGTGCGCGGAGACGACCGCCCCAGTCGTGCTGGTTCGACTCGAACGACACGATGGCAAGGGGAACGGCGACAATGGCGCTCAGGCGGACATGTTTCTTCAAGGCGAATTCCACATGCCGTCCCGCGTAATCAAGACGCAAGGCAATTTCCATTTCCTGACCCTGCGAGTCAAGAGCGACCCGCCCTCGCCGGGCAGCATTGCGTCGTTGATTGATCGGCTGAGCCAGCAGTTCAGGTATGTGCTCGTCGAAGCGCTGGCGCAGGAGCAGCCGGCGCCTTGGTTACTGGAGTTACTGGCCCGTTCGGATCTGGCGTATCTATTTGTCCAACCCACCACCAAAGCGGTCTATCACCTCGACCGGGTCATGCGAGAACTGCGACCCCGATGCCAGAACGACGGCACCCACGTCAAACCGGTGGTGTGTCTGGCGTTGGCTGAGCAGGTCGATGGTTTCGACCGGCTAGTGCAACGAGTAGCAACCCCGGTGCACATGTTCGTGCACGATTGCCCGAAGATGAGCGGGCTGAAGGAACCTGCGCTAGACGCTGGTCCTAAAGGTCTGTTTGGGGCGGACGTTCGGCGCCTGGCCCGGGAAATCGGCGGCTGCCAGGTTGGGCTGGCGCTGTCCTCCGGCGCGGCCAAAGGCTTTGCGCATATCGGGGTGATTCAAGTGCTCGAGGAGAATGGCATTGAGGTGGACATCATCGCCGGAGCGAGCATGGGCGCCTACATCGGCGCACTCTGGGCCCACGGCTGCGACGGAAAGGAAATGGAGCAGCTCGCGCGCGAGCTGGAAGGCCGTTGGCGCGTCTGGACCTTGATTGATCCCGTGTTTCCGCCACGCCAGGGATTCCTGCGCGGGTACGCCGTGAAGAAGCGACTGATGCGCTCGATCGGTAACGAGCGTTTCGGCGACCTGGCCCGGCCCCTGCGCGTTGTCGCCGGCAACCTTGAAACCCTCGAACGTGTCGTCTTCGCGGGCGGGGAAGTGGCCGCGGCAGTGCACGCCAGCATCGCCGTGCCGGGCATTTGCGTTCCGATCACGATTGATGGCGAAACCTACATCGACGGCGGCATTGTCGATCCGTTGCCCGTGGACGTCCTGCGCGAGATGGGAGTCTCGCGCGTCATCGCCGTGGACGCCATCCCGACCCCCGATCGCATCCGCTACGGCCTTCAGGCGGAGCGCGAGCTGGCGCGGCAGAACGACACGCGCCTGCGAAGGCTCTTCCGCAAAGCCCTTCCGCAAGAGCAGCAACTCAATTATTTCGCTCGCGGTAATCTCTTTGAGATTCTCATGCGCAGCTTGCATGGGGCGCAGATTCGCGTCGCCGAGGCCTCCTGCCTAATGGCTGACCTGGTGCTGCGTCCTGACATTTGCGATGACCGCTGGACCGATTGCCGTAACCCTGGCCGCTTCATCAAGCTGGGCCGCGAAGTGGCGGAACGGCACCTCGAAGAAATCAAGACCTTGGTGGCAAGAAAGGAGCCAACCCATGAATATAGACGAGAATCGGTGGCAACAGTGGCCTGAGCCAGTAATTCGCCGCCGGCAAGCTGAAGAACTGCGGCGCTGGCTGCGGACTGTCGTTCTGCCCTTCTCGGCGCACTACCGCGAACTGTTCCGCGCGCAGGGCCTGAACGCCGATTCGTTCCGCACGCTGGAGGATCTGCAGCGGCTGCCTTTCACGGCGAAGCCGGACTTGCTCAATACGCCCGAACACCCGCAGCGCTTCAAGGATTTCGTTTTGACCCCCGACGCGCAGGTGCTCGCGCGCCGGCCTGCGACGATTCTGCGCGTGCTCCAGCACGGGCGCGAACATGTGAGGAAGGAATTTGAGGCGGAGTTCCGTCCCATCTTCGTGACCTTCACCACTGGGCGAAGCGCCGAGCCGACGCCATTTTTCTTCACGCAGCACGACCTCGATCGTCTCGCCGTGGCTGGCCGCCGGATGGTGGAAGTCTGCGGCACGGGACACGAGGATCGTTTGCTGAATATGATGCCTTTTGCGCCGCATCTGGCGTTCTGGCTGACGCATTACGCGGGGACGGCCTTCGGCGTCATGATGCTCAGTTCCGGCGGCGGCAAAGTGATGGGCACCGAGGGCAACCTCCGCCATATCCACAAATTCCAGCCCCAAGCGATCATCGGCATCCCGACCTTTGTGTATCACGTGCTCCATCAAGCGGCGGAGGAAGGCGTTCGTTGCGAAACGCTGAGCCGCCTCGTCCTCGGCGGCGAGAAGGTCAGCGAGGGCTTGCGCGGGAAACTGCGCGATCTGGCGTACGAACTGGGAGCCCGCGACGTGCAGGTGCTGGCCAGCTATGGCTTTACCGAAGCCAAACTAGCGTGGGCTGAGTGCCCTTTCCCGGCGGGCAAGCCTTCGGGCGGCTATCATCTCTATCCCGACCTCGGCATCGTCGAGATCGTTGATCCGCAGACGGGCGCCGCCGTTCCGGCGGGCCAGCCCGGCGAGATCGTGTTCACCCCGCTCGACTCGCGCGGCACTGTGGTCTTGCGCTACCGCACCGGCGACCTCATTGACGGCGGCTTGACTTACGAACCTTGTCCGTATTGTGGTCGCACGCTGCCGCGGCTCGTCGGCCGCATCTCGCGCCGAACGGAGGTTATGGAGATGCACCTCGACAAGCTCAAAGGCACGCTAGTCGATTTCAACGAGCTCGAACACGCGCTCGACGACGCGCCGCGCATCGGGGCCTGGCAGTTGGAGCTGCGCAAGGTGCGCGACGATCCCTTCGAAGCGGACGAGATCGTCCTCCACGCTCAGAACTTGAATGGCGAGGACCAAGCGCACCTAGCCCACGAACTCAACGACCGCTTGTTCGCGCACGCGGACATTCATGCCAACCGGATCATGTTCCATGATGCCGAGGAGATGCGGCGGCTCCAAGGCGTGGGCACGTTGCTAAAGGAACAAAAGCTCGTGGACCACCGGCCGCAGGCGGACGCGGTTACAACCAGCCCCACTAATGCCCGCGGCATCGCAGGCGCGGGAGCGCGGGAGCCGGCAACCGCCTCGACGGGCAAAGGAGTTCCTACACTATGAAGACGAATCGGCTCGTGATCGTGGACGGTGTCCGCACGCCTTTCTGCAAAGCGGGCACGGACTTGGCGCCGCTCGCAGCAGACGAGTTGGGGCGCATCGTGGTGAATGCGCTGGTGACCCGGCTGGGCCTCGATCCGGCGCAGGTGGATGAAGTAATCTTCGGGTGCGTGGCCCAGCCTGCGGACGCTGCCAACGTCACCCGTGTGATCGCGTTGCGGGCTGGCATCCCGGAGTCGGTCCCCGCCTTCACCGTGCAGCGAAATTGTGCTTCGAGCTGCGAAGCCATTACGCTCGCACAGGAGAAACTTCAGGCCGGGCGCGGCTCCGTGTTCATCGTTGGTGGAACCGAGAGCATGTCGAACATTCCGCTCTTGTTTAAGCAAACCACGGCGCAGAAGTTCAATCGCGTCAGCCGCGCGAAGAGTCTCGGACAACGCCTGGCGGCGTTCGCGTCGTTCCGGCCGTCAGACTTTCGGCCCCGCATTGGCCTGCTGCTGGGGCTGAGCGATCCAGTTTGCGGGATGAACATGGGGGAAACCGCGGAACTGCTCGCCCGCGAGTTTGCCATCACCCGCGATGCGCAGGACGCTTTCGCGCTTGAGTCACACCAGCGCGCGGTGGCGGCGCAAGACCGACTTGCGGAGGAGATTTGCCCCGCCTTCCTCACGGTGAAGGCCGCTGCGGTCACCAAGGACAATGGCCCTCGCGAGCACCAATCAATCGCCGCACTGACGAAGCTTAAGACTGTCTTCGACCGCAGGACCGGCACGGTCACGCCGGGCAATGCCTCGCAAGTCACCGACGGCGCGGTGGCCCTGCTTGTGACGAGCGAGGAGCGGGCCGCGCAATTGGGTTTCACCCCGCTGGGCGCGCTAACGGGCTATGCGTACGCCGGCTGCGATCCGGCGCGGATGGGCATGGGCCCGGCCTTCGCCATGGCCCGCGTGGAGGAGGAGTCGGGGCTCGGACTCGCCGACGCCGACCTGATCGAGGTCAATGAAGCCTTCGCCGCACAGACGCTGGCCGTCCTGAAATGCGCGGAGTCAGACGCATTTGCGCGCGAGGCCTTAGACCGTGACCACTCGCTGGGCGCGATTCCCAAGGAGAAACTCAACGTGAACGGCGGCGCCATCGCCCTTGGCCATCCGGTGGGCGCTTCGGGTGCGAGGCTGGTGCTGACGAGCTTGAAAGAATTGCACCGTCGCAAAGCACGGCGGGCTTTGGTCACTCTATGCGTCGGCGGCGGCCAGGGCGCAGCGTTGTGGCTCGAAAGGATGTGATTATGGGAACCCTTCTGCTTGAGGTCTTTCCGTTGGTTCGCACCGCGACTTCGGATCCACACGTTACGATGGCTCCGCACCGCACCGTCCGGCATACGGTGCGCCCGGATCAAATCTGCCTACTGACCTTTGACCGGCCGGGCTCAGCCGCGAACATCCTTGACCAGCGCACGCTCGCTGAATTGAACGAGGAACTCGATTTCATCGAGCGGCAGCCCCAGCTCAGAGGCGTCGTGCTCACCAGCGCCAAGCGCTCCATTTTTATTGCGGGAGCGGACCTGAACATTTTGGGCGAAGAGGTGCCGAACGTGGCCGCGCGCAAGTTGATCGAATTCGGACAATCGGTGATGAACCGCCTGGCCGCACTCGCCGTCCCAACCGTCGCCGCCATCCATGGCGCGGCGGTCGGCGGTGGGTGCGAGGTCTGCCTGGCGTGCGACTATCGCATCGCCTCTATCGATCGCGCAACGAAGATCGGATTGCCTGAAACGCAGCTTGGCCTGCTGCCCGCGTGGGGCGGTTCCACGCGGCTGCCGCGCTTGATCGGGTTGCCAAAGGCGCTCGAGGTGATCCTCAGCGGTAAGACGCTCGCGCCTAAGCTAGCGCTGAAAAGCGGGTTGGTGGATGAATTGGCCCCGGCAGAATACCTGCTCCAGCAGGCGGTGAAGATGATCAGCCGAGGCAAACCGCACCGCCCGAACCGATGGCTCTGGAACAATGGACTTGTCGCGGCAGTGCTGGCCGCCCGCCTGCGCCCGCAGTTGATGAAGAGGACCCGCGGCAACTACCCTGCCGTGCTCAAGGCGTTGGACGTGGTAACCCTAGGCATTTCCACGTCGATCCCTCGATCGCTTGAACTGGAGCGCGAGGGCGTCCTTGAGCTGCTCCAGACAGAAGCGTGCCACAACCTTGTGCGCGTCTTCTTTCTGACCGAGCGTGCCAGGAAGCGGACCGCTGGTGGGACAATGCCGGAAGCCGAACCGAAGCCCATCGCGCGCGCTGCCGTTCTCGGGGCCGGCGTCATGGGCGCAGGCATCGCCCAATGGCTCAGCGCGCGCCAGTTGCCGGTGATCCTTCGCGATGTCAATACGGAGCAGGTAGCCAAAGGCTTGAGCAGCATTGCCAAGGTTTATCAGGAAGGCGTCAAACGCCATATCTTCACGCCCACCGAAGCACGCGCCGGACTGGACCGCATCTCTCCCGCGCCTATGGAGGTGCCACTGCGCCGAGTGGATTTGGTGATCGAAGCCGCCGTCGAAAACCTGGAAGTGAAGAAGCAGATCTTCCAACGGTTGGACGAACTCGCCGGGGACGACACCATTCTCGCCACTAACACTTCGGCACTGCCCATTTCCGAACTTGCCGCTGGGACGCGACGGCCCGAGCGCGTGGTGGGTCTTCATTTCTTTAACCCGGTTCACCGAATGCAATTGGTCGAGATCGTCGTTGGCCGTCAGACCGCGCCGGAAGTGTTGCAGCGTGCGTTGCGCTTCGTGCAGCAGATCGGCAAGTTGCCGGTGATCGTGAAGGACAGCCCTGGCTTCCTCGTCAACCGCATCCTCATGCCTTACCTACTGGAAGCGGGAAGGCTGTTCGCGGTGGGCGCGAGCGTCGTGGAGTTGGACGAAGCGATACTCGACTTTGGCATGCCGATGGGGCCTATGCGGCTGCTGGATGAAGTGGGCCTGGACGTGGCATTACACGTGGCCCAGACGCTGGCGGCAAGTTTCAGCGACCGCATGACGGTGCCCGAAAGCCTGGTCAAGATGACCCAAGCTGGCCTGCTGGGGCGCAAGAGCGGGCGCGGCTTCTACGTTCACAGCAAATCGAAGGAGGCAATGCCGAATCCGCAGACGGCGTCGTTTGTCCGGGATCGGCGCGCCGCAAATTGGCCGCGGTTGGAACTTCAGGAGCGAATGCTCTTGCTGATGATCAACGAAGCGGCGCGGTGTCTCGAAGAAGGCATTGTGAGCGATGCGGAGGACGTGGATTTCGCGATGATCATGGGCACTGGCTTCGCCCCATTTCGCGGCGGACCGTTGCGGTACGCTGATGCGCTCGGCGCGACGAAGTTAGTCGGAGCAATGGAGCATCTGGTGGACTCCGGTGCGCCTGACTTCAAGCCCTGTGCGTTGCTGCGGAACCTGGCGGCCAAGCAAGGGACGTTCTACCACAACAAGTGAGGTCGATATGATCGAAACCAAACCACCGCTGGCCGAAGAGCCCCGCTTACAGATCGACACGTCAAAGATGTCCGCCGGCCAGCGCGCGGCGCTCGAACTGACCGAAGCGGCGCGGGAAACCGCGCAGGAACGCAGCTTCGTCAGCGGACTGTTCATGGGGGAGTTTGACTTGAGCGGCATTCATCCCTTCCCTTTGCAGGCCGCGAAAGATCGCGATCAAGGCGATGCATTCCTTCAGCGGCTAGGGGGGCTGCTACGCGACAAGACTGACCCCGATGAGATTGATCGGACGGGTGAAATCCCGCAGGCGGTGTTTGACGAACTCGCGAAGCTGGGGGCGTTCGGCATCAAGATTCCGCCCAGGTACGGCGGCCTGGGGCTGTCGCAGACGAACTACTGCCGCGCGGCCATGCTGCTGGGCAGTTGGTGCGGCAACCTTACGGCGTTGCTCTCCGCGCACCAATCGATTGGCGTGCCGCAGCCGCTCATCCTGTTCGGAACCGAGGAGCAAAAGCGCAAGTATCTGCCGCGCGTCGCCGCGGGCGAGGTGTCGGCATTCGCGCTCACGGAATCTGGAGTAGGCTCGGACCCGGCGGCCATGTTAACGCGCGCAGAGCCTTCACCGGACGGGACTGCCTTCATCCTGAACGGTGAAAAGCTCTGGTGCACGAACGGCACCAAGGCCGGGATCATCGTGGCAATGGCCAAGACGCCGCCGAAGCTGGTCGCTGGCAAACCGAAGGACCAGATCACGGCGTTCATCGTCGAAACCGACTGGCCCGGCGTGGAGGTGGTGAATCGCTGCCACTTCATGGGCTTGAGGGCGCTCTACAATGGCGTGATCCGCTTCACCAACGTCCGCGTTCCCCGCGAGAACATTCTGGTGGCTGAGGGCAAGGGACTGCGAGTCGCGCTCACCACCTTGAATACGGGCCGCCTCACTCTGCCTGCCGCGTGCGTCGGGCTGTCCAAGCGATGTTTGGAAATATCGCGTCGCTGGGCGGCAGAGCGCGTCCAATGGGGTGCGCCCATCGGCAAACACGCCGCCATCGCCGATAAGCTCGCTCATATGGCTGCCCATGTCTTCGCCATGGAGTCGATGACCCTGCTTGCCGCCAGCCGCGTGGACCGAGACAAGCACGCCGACGTTCGGCTCGAAGCGGCGATGTGCAAGCTGTGGGCGACGGAGACCGCGTGGGAGATCGTGAACGACGCCGTGCAAATCCGAGGCGGGCGCGGTTACGAGACCGCCGCGTCGCTGCAGGCGCGCGGTGAACCGCCGGTGCCGCTTGAGCGTTTCCTGCGCGACGGCCGCATCAACACGATCTTTGAAGGCTCCAGCGAAATCATGCGGCTGTTCATCGCCCGGGAAGCGCTTGATCCGCACCTAAGCGTGAGCGGTGCGGCATTGAATTCGCAGCTTCCGTGGTCGCAGCGGCTGCGGGCGGCGGCCAAAGCGGCTTTGTTCTACTTGCGCTGGTATCCGACTCAGTGGGTGTCGTGGGCGGCGGGGTCCAAAGTGCGAGGTTCAAAGCTCAACCTTCAAGGATCAGAGAGCGCAGTCTTGCTGAAGCATTTGCGCTTTGCGGCGCGCACAAGCCGCAAACTGGCGCGGACGATGTTCCATGCCATGCTTCGCAATGGCCCGAAGTTGGAGCGGCAGCAGTTGTTGCTCGGCCGGTTCGTGGATATTGCCACGGAGTTGTTTGCCATCACGGCCACCTGTTTGCGCACGGAACGGGTTCTGCAATCGGGCGGCGAAAGCACAGATAGGGCCGACCTCCTTAACCTGGCGGACTTCTTCTGTCGCTCCTCAAAGCTGCGGATTGAGGAGAAGTTCCACCGCCTTCGCCGCAACACGGATCGAGCCAGCTATCGTCTCGCCGTGGAGTTATTAGCACAACGGCACGGCCATCTCGAAACTGGCATTGTTCCCCGGAAGCCCTGAAAGAATCTTACTAATCTGGGCAAGAAGCGGTCAGCGTGATGAATTAGTGAGGGCGGACGCCGAAGCTCCCACCGGCGATATGAAAAGGCCTCATGCCGGCAAAGGTTCGTCACCGCCCTGCTGCCGGCATGAAGGAGTGAGCGTGCGGCGCTTATTTCTTCTTGCCGGCCGATTGTTTTAAGGCAATGGCCTGCTGCTTCTTCTTCATGGCACCGCTGGCCTTGGCCTGCTTCTGCGATGCCTGCTTGCTCGTCGATTTGGGGGACTTGTCGCCCATGATGTTTATCTTTCGTCTAATGGTTTACTCACCTGCGGCATTACTGGTTTCTCCGCAGGGAGCATAACTATGGCTCGTGGTGGATGGCTTTGCAAATGGCTAAAGCACCATCTGCGCCGAAAACCTTTAACGCCGCCAGCGATTTCCGCGGCCAGCCGAGGCAGAGCGGAAGCCCTGGCGCTTGCCAGAACCGCCACCGTTGGAGCGGCCAACTGGCTGTCTCGCATGGGCGTGGGCCGGATTGCCTGGCCGCTCTCTTTGGCCTTGTGGCGCTCCGGCGGGCGCGGCGGCCCCATAGTTGAAGCCCTCGGCGCGTTTGCGCACAATGCCCCGGCCGATGAAGCGTTCAAGCGACCGCAAGGCGCTGTGATCATCGGGCGTTACGAAGCTAATGGCGTCGCCCACCGCGTGGGCGCGGCCCGTCCGGCCGATGCGGTGGACGTAGTCCTCGGAGTGCATTGGGAAGTCGTAATTCACCACGTGCGAGATGCCGTCCACGTCGATCCCGCGGGCCGCGATGTCGGTCGCGACCAGCACGCGCACGGCGCCGGACTTGAAATCCTTCAAGGCGCGCAGGCGCTGGTTTTGGGAGCGGTTGGAGTGCAGGGTAGCGGTTCGGATGCCGCTGGCCTCGAGGCTGCGCGCGATACGGTCGGCGCTATGCTTCATGCGCGAGAAGACCAACACCATGTTCATGCTCGGCTCGCGCAGCAGATGTACGAGCAGGGCGGGCTTCAGGTGCTTGGGAACTTCATAGACGAGCTGCGTGACGGTGTCTGCCGGATTGGCCCGGCGGCCGATCTGCACGGTCTTGGGCGAGCGGAGGAACTCGTGCGTGACCGCCTCGATTTCCGAGGACAGGGTTGCCGAGAAGAGCAGCGTCTGGCGTTTCTGCGGCAGTGCCCTCACGATGCGCCGGATGTCCGGCAGGAAACCCATGTCGAGCATGCGCTCGGCCTCATCGAGGACGAGGAAGTTAAGGCTGGAAAAGTCGCAGAAGCGCCGGCCCATCAGGTCGAGCAACCGGCCCGGCGTCGCCACCACGAGGTCCACCCCTGACCGCAGCGCGTCGATCTGTGGCCGTTCACCTACGCCACCATAAATCGTAGCGGTGCGCAAGGGAAGATGCTTGCCGTAACCGCGGACGTTCTCCTCGATTTGGGCCACTAGTTCACGCGTCGGCGCCACGATCAGCGCGCGGATGCGCCGCGGACCGTTGTCGCGGTTGATCGCCGCAAGTTTGGCTAGAATCGGCAACACAAACGCCGCCGTCTTGCCGGTGCCGGTCTGGGCGATGCCGATGAGGTCATGCCCGGCGAGAATCAGCGGGATGGCGGCGGATTGGACAGGCGTGGGTTCCGTGTAACCGGCCTCTTGGACGGCTTTGAGGATGTTGGCATCGAGGCCAAAGGTGCTAAAGGGCATATATTGATCAATAAACTGCGTTAAAACTATCCTGCGGGATAACCAAAAGATGGGATACCAGATCTTGGAAGCTCGCCGAGTGAGTAAATATACATGGAAACAAGGCGACTGCAACAGCGATTCCAATCTACGGGATTCCAATTTACGTGAAGTGCGCCCGAGACCCTACCCACCCGCGAATACCGGGCGAAAGTTCGCCTCGCTCAGGATTCGGGCGACTTCCGCGCGTTTGTCCCCCTGAATCTCGATCTGGCCATTCTTCACCGTGCC
>PLYG01000390.1 GCA_003153335.1 Betaproteobacteria bacterium
CCAGGGCGCCTTGGATTCCTGCGATTGGATCCCGGCAGGCTGGAACCGGATGCGCTCCGAGCACTCCTACGAAATTCGCCTCTGAGACCTGGAAGGTGAGTTGTTGCTTCCCAAATGGAAGGGGAATGGTGCGTGTCACAGCATTAACGGATGATCATCCTAGCTATCCTTTTCCTCATCTCGGATCAGGGGCACGGTCATGCAGGTCGGCCCGCCGCCAGCGTTGGTAAACTCATTCAGATCCACTTCAATAACAGTAATGCCGCGCTTGCGTAATTCAGCGCTTACAATAGGGTTGCCAGCCGGCATGATCAGCTTACCGGGCTCGACCGCCAGGAAATTCGAGGGACAGCCGTTGACTTCTTCGTCGGGAATCTCGATCAGGTCGAAACCCTTCTTATGCAGCAAGTAATCGATAAACTCGTAGCCGACACAGGCTGGGTAAATCACGCCTAGCCGGGGCGCCGCCACGCCAAAAACCATGTCCAGGTGGAAGGCACCACCGCCCCTGCCCGTCTGTGCTTTCCGGGTATTCAGAGGGCCGGGCAAATGCACAATGTGGATGTCCTCAACGCCAAATTCTCGCAGGACAGAGCTGACCTGCCGGACACCTTCCTGGTTCGAGCGCTGGCTGATCGCCAAGGGCAGGCTCTTTTTATCCAGCCAGACGGCATTGCTCGACTCGAAAAACCCCTTTCCATGCACGGTATATAGAATCGGGCAGCCCAGTGCTCCAATTGTCCGGGATTGATAATATTCCAGACCGCGCTTATAGGCCGGGGCGCAGCGGCAGATGATCGCGCCGCCTTTTACCATAAGCGTCTCGTGGGTATATGTCGCGCTGCGCAAAGGGATCCCGTACGTGCCAAGCACTGGTGGGGGCGCATCCAGGGACAGGACCTCTACGTCGTTTTCGCGCAGCACCTTCACAAACGCATCGTGCTGGGCTTGCATGCGAGCCAGATTGGGCAGCCCAGTCGGAAGGTTGAGATAATCCGGGTCTACTTCGCCCCAGGCCGCTTCAGGTCCTGGACGGTGGACAATCACAGCCCGCAGCCGGGCATAGCTGGATTGGCCTCCCCACGACCGTCGCCAGGTGTCGCTGAATTCCGCCAGATAATCGCTTTCAAAATAGGTGAGCGGGGGTTTGCCAGGCCGATATAGGGGGACATCCTTCAATTTGTCGGCGTAGGGATCTGTCATGGTGAGGTCCTTAAAATATACCCGGATAGAACTTTATCGTAGCCGGGTGGCTGGTATCACAAGAATTCGCTCTCGCCCGCAATGACCTGATCGAGTATCTGCGGAGCACAGGTATCAGATCGCCGGCGGATCGGTGTTGGTCGGCAGGTACCACGGACACAGCCGGCGCTCGGCCCAGGCCACCGCGTAGAAGCTCGCGATGCCGAGCAGCGAGAGCAGCAGCAGCACGCCGAACATTACCGAGGTCTTCATCGCGCCCGAACTGGTGAGGATCAGGTAGCCGAGGCCCTTGTCCGAGCCGACGAACTCGGCAACCACGGCGCCGATCACGGCGAGCGTGATCGCCACCTTGAGGCTGCTGAAGATGTACGGCAGCGCCCATGGCAACCGCACGCACCAGAACACGCGGGCCGTGCTGGCGTCAAGCGACCTTGTCAGTTCCAGCAGTTCCTTGTCCACCGACTCGAGGCCGGTCGCGGTGTTGATGACGATGGGGAAGAACGCCACGGTCGCCGCGACGATCATGTTCGAGTGCAGCCCGTAGCCGATCCAGAGCAGCAGCAGCGGCGCCAGCGCCACCTTGGGCACCGATTGCAGCGTCAGGAGGAACGGAAAGATCACGCGCCGCAGGAACGGCGAGTAGACGACGAGCACGGCGATCGGGATGCCGGTGACGATGGCGAGCACGAAGCCGCCGACGACCGCCGCGAGCGTCGCGCCGAAATGCATCGGCAGCACCGCACGTATCTCCCAGGTGTCCGCGGCGATCTGGCTCGGCGCCGGCAGCAGCCACTTCGGCACCGAGAGTACGTTGCAGAGGACCTCCCAGCCGACGAGCAGCACGACGACGGCGAGCGTCGTCTGGCCGTACTCGATCAGCGTCCTTCGCAGTGTCGTATCCACGGCCGCCATCAGCACCCCCTCGCTTCGGCATAGACGGCCGACTTGATGGTCTTCGCGAAATCCTTGAACTCGGCCGTGAACTCGGTGTCCGGCGTGCGCGGGCGTGGCAGCGTGATCGGGACGTCCATCACCACACGGCCGGGACGCGCCGTCATCACGATGACGCGGTCGGCCAGTAGCACGGCCTCTGTGATGCTGTGGGTGACGAACATCACGGTCTTGCGCTTCTCGTTCCAGATCCGCAGGAGTTCGAAGCTCAGGTCCTCGCGCGTCATGGCGTCGAGCGCACCGAACGGCTCGTCCATCAGGAGCAGTTCGGGTTCGTAGATCAGCGCCCGGCAGATCGACACGCGCTGCTGCATGCCGCCGGAGAGTTCGCTCGGCAGCGCATTCTCGAACCCGCCCAGGCCCACCAGTTCGATCAGGCGGCGTGCCTCGTCCTTGCGGGGCGCCGTCCGCCAGCCGAGCATCTCCAGCGGAAACAGCACGTTCTCGAACACCGAGCGCCACGGCAGCAGGACCGGCCGCTGGAATACCATGCCGACTTTCCGCGACGGACGCGCGAGCACCTCGCCGTTCAGTCTGACCGTGCCCAGAGTCGGCGGCATGATGCCGCCGACGAGCTTCAGCAGCGTGGTCTTGCCGCAGCCACTGGGGCCGACCACCGTGACGAACTGGTCGCGCTCGATCGCGAGCGAGACTTCCTGGAGCGCGGTGACGTCGGTTCCCGAGCGCGTGACGAAACGGCGCGTCACCCCTTCGAGCGAGACCAGGGGCGCGGCAGCGCTCGCCACGAACGCTACTTCGCGCCGGGCATTACGGGCGTCTTCGGCAGGAAGCCCGGCGCGTACATGTCCTCGACCGAGACCTTACGCTTGAGCGAAAGCGCTTCGGTGACGATGTCCCGGGTCTTCTCGAGGCGCGGGATGGCGATCGTGCCGAGGCCGTTGCTGCGCAGCTCGGCGTTCGTATCCATCTCCTTCAGCGTGACGAGCTCGTCCATAGCGGCGGCCGCATCGACTTCGGGATTGCTCTTGCGGATGGCGGCGATGGCTTCGTCGGGATGGTCGAATGCGTACGCCGTCCCTTTCAGCGTGGCGGCGACAAAGCGCTGCACCATCTCGGGTTTCTCGCCAAGCGTAACCGGATTCACGATGAGCGCATTGCCGTAGGTTTCGAGGCCGAAGTCCGCGTAGCTCATCGCCAGCGCGGTCTTCCCCTGCTGCGCGGCCGCGCGGCGGAACTTGCCGATGTTGATGCTCTGCTCCAGCACGGCGTCGACGTTGCCGGACATGAGCAGCGGCGCCAAGGTGGCGCCGTCCACCACGACTTCGCGGATCTTGCTGCGGTCCATGCCGTTCGCCTTGAGAAAGCCGGGGAACATGTTCACCGTGGCGCCCGAGGCCGAGCGGCCAATGGCGCGCCCTTCGATGTCTTTGGGCGCCTTGATCCCCGACTCGGCGAGATAGATCAGGCCGAGCGTGGCGCGGTCGTAGATCATTGCCACGATGCGCACCGGTATGTCGTCGTTGGCGCGCGAGGCGATGATCGCGCCGGTGTCCGCGAGCCCGATCTGCGCCGAGCGCGAGGCCACGCGCTTGATCGTGTCGCCCGAGCCGAACCCTCGCGAGATCGTGACGTCGAGGCCGGCTTCCCTGTAGAAGCCCTTGTCCCGGGCGATGTAGTAACCGGCGTGCGTGCCGTTGACCACCCAGTCCAGCGCGAAGCTGACGGCCTCCTGCCCGGCGACAGGCAGCGCCGCGAGCGCGACAACCAGTCCCAGCACGATGCGGCGTAGCTGACGCGGAATGTTCGGGAACATGGTCGTTCTCCTCAGTTGATCATTAACGTGCGATGTAGTCTTCGAGCCTGAGCGCATCGAGGCCCGGCGATTTCTTGCGCTCGAAGTCGGACGCATGCTCGAGCGGCTTGGTGGCATCGATGCCGACACGCCCCCAGTGCATGCGGTGCGGGTCGCGCGAAAACGAGGGCACGCCCGGGATCTGGATGATGTCGCGGTCCGGGCGGCAGCGCGTGGCGATCGCCCAGAGCACGTCCGACCAGTTGTGGATGTCCACGTCCTCATCGACGACGACGCAGTAGAGCACACGGTTCATGTCGGCGCCGAACGCGGCCATCATCGCGCGCTGCGGCTGGCCGTCGGCGGTCTTGGTCATTTTCACAGCGCAGAACTGCAGCAGCGGGAAGCAGGTCACGTCGTGCAGGCCGGAAACCCACGTGCGGATGCCGTTGTAGATCCCGCCCGCCAGCGGCGCCGCAGTCATTGCCAGCTCCTCGATCGAGCCGGCGCTGATGACGTAGAACCTCGCGTTCTTCTTCGCAAATACCCGTTTCACGGCGAAGACGTGGTTGTCCATCGGCGGCACATAGTAGTCCATCCATTCGCCGAACGGGCCTTCACGACGCCGCACGTCCGGCAGGATTTCGCCTTCGATCAGGAACTCAGTCTCGGTCGGCACCGGCAGTCCCGCAACCGGAGAGGGACGTGTCGGAAACCGTTTACCGGAAACCCGTGCCGCGAACTCGTATTCGCTGTTCATCGGGCCGATCGTCGCCGCGCCCGCGAGCATCACGGCCGGGGGCAAGGCGATCGCCACCACGGCGGGCGTCGGCGCGTTGCGCTTCTCCATCTTCTGCTGGATGCGGTAGAGATCTCCCGAGGTAGAGAGGCGGCAGCGCAACTCCCTGTCGTCGATGATCTGCATTCGGTGGTAGGAAAGATTGACCACGGCGGTGTCTGGGTCGCGCGCGATGATCACGCCGGCGGTGACATAGGGGCCGGCATCCTTCTCCGAAAACGTGATGTGCGGGATGTCGGCGAGGGAGATTTCTTCGTATTCGGAATTCCCG
>PLYG01000271.1 GCA_003153335.1 Betaproteobacteria bacterium
GTAACCGCGCCGGATGGCACAGTCCATCATTTCCATATCGATTCGCGTCCCAAACACTGCCTGCTTCAGGGGATAGACGAGATTGACTACACGCTGACGCAGATCGATCTGATCGCGGCATTCGAGCGGCGGCACGGCGTTCAAGGCACGACATAGCCCGGCACGTCGCCGGCTGCCCGAGCACACTCACAAAGAGGTTCAGTCAATGAAGATTGCAGTCATGCCCGGCGACGGTGTCGGCAGGGAAGTGACGGCGCAAGCGGTCAAGGTGCTCAAGGCAATCGTTGGCAATCAGTTGCCGCTGGAACTGATCGAGGCGCCGGTGGGAGGCGCTGGTATCGATGCCGCCGGCGACCCGCTGCCGGCATCCAGCCTGGAGATCGCGAAAAAGGCCGACGCCATCCTGTTCGGGGCCGCCGGCATGCCCGGCGACGAGGCCATTCCGTACGCGATGCGGCCGGGCGCGAGCCTGCTGCGCTTGCGCAAGGAACTGGGGCTGTTTGCCAACTTTCGGCCTGCGTTCCTCTTTCCGGAGCTGATCGGCGCGTCGACGCTCAAGCCCGAAGTCGTCGAAGGCCTGGATCTGATGATCCTGCGCGAACTCACCGGCGACATCTACTTCGGCGAACCGCGTGGCATACGTATCACCGCCAGCGGCGAGCGCGAGGGCTTCAACACCATGCGCTACACCGAATCCGAAGTGGAGCGCATTGCGCATGTGGCATTCCGGACGGCGCGGCTGCGGCGCGGCAAAGTCTGCTCGGTGGACAAGGCCAATGTGCTGGAAACCTCGCAACTCTGGCGCGAAGTCGTGACCCGCGTCGGCACTGCGTACCCGGATGTGGAACTCACGCACGCGTTCGTCGATGCGGCCGCAATGATGCTGATGCGGGCGCCGAAGCAGTTCGATGTGATCGTCACGGGCAGCATCTTTGGGGACATCCTGTCGGACGCCGCTGCGATGCTGACGGGTTCCATCGGCATGCTGCCGTCCGCCTCGCTCGCCGGGAACAGCAAAGGGCTGTACGAACCGGTTCATGGAACCGCGCCGGACATCGCGGGCAGGAGTATCGCCAATCCAATTGCCGCCATCCTGTCGATGGGAATGATGCTGCGTTATTCATTCGGGCGGATCGAAGATGCGAACCGCGTCGAGGCTGCGGTGCGCAAGGTGCTGGCCGATGGCTACCGTACCGCGGATATTTACCAGCCCGGCAGCAAACGGCTGGGCACCGCGGAGATGGGCGATGCGGTGGTCGCGGCCGTGATGCGGTGAAGCGTAAGGATAGAAGAATAGATTCTTTTGCCGCGTAATCGGCTGAGCAGAGGCGCTGGAAGTTCCGTAAGATGCCGGAATGCCGGTTCGCCTGAACGCTCAGGAAGGAAGCCGCCTCCCGTTCCCAAAACTCCCGTTCTCGACAAGGAGCAAGCCGCAATGATTCACGTCCTCGCCGTCATCACCGCCAAGCTGGGCATGCGCGATTCCATCCTGCAGGCGTTCCGCGCCAATGTACCGCTGGTCAGGGCTGAAGATGGCTGCATCGAATATGGCGCGGCCACCGATGCTGACAACGCCCTGGCGTTCCAGACCAAGTGCGGCGCGGATACCTTTCTGGTGATCGAGAAGTGGGCCAGCATGGACGCGCTCAAGGCGCATGCCGCGGCGCCGCACATGGCCGCCTATGGCGCGAAGACCAGGGAAATGATCGCCAGCCGGGTGATCCACATTCTTTCGCCGACCTGAGCGTACAGGCGCGGCGCAATTTTTTCCACATACCGATATCAGGAGCAGAGCCATGGCGGAACCCCAACTGGTTGACCCGAACGATGTGGTGATGACAGGCGAGAACTCGTTCATCCGCCTGTCCAACGATGGCGGCAAAACCATGACGGACCGCGTCAGCCACTGGCGCGTGCTGTGGTCGCCCGCAGGCCAGGGGCACGCGCTGTTCATCGAAAGTCCCCTGACCGGGGGCAGGCCGCACATCTATGCCGACAATGCGGGGGTGGCGCGGTTCCTGCAGCGCACTATCGAAGTCATGCTGCATAAGCCGTTCGCCGACGAATCGCTGCCGATCGTCGACGCGGAATTCCGGCGTACCGGCAATTCGCTTAGCACCGTCGAAGAGCACGCGATGTCGGCCGACGGCGAGATCATCCTGTGCTTCTGGGATTTGATGGCGCCGTTCATCCTCACGATGCCTCCCGGCGCGATGGACCGCCCGCTCGGCGTCTACAGCACGTTTATTCCCGCACGCAGCGCACAACTGTCGGTGAACGGCGTGGCGGCCACCGCCAAAGTGTTCCTGACGGACCGCTTCGGCAAGCCCGCGTCAAGCTGCTGCCTGGCCTGGTCGGAGTCCTGGACCCGGCCGTCGAAATAGTGTCGACTCGATAACCGCCCGAATTACCGCGATGCAGACCTTGTTGCCGCTGGCCGCCGGGATCGCGCTCCTGCTGAAACAGCGCAAGCAGACGATCGTGGTGGCCGAATCTTCAACCGGCGGCCTGATCTCGGCGGCGCTGCTGACAGTGCCCGGCGCCTCGGCCTATTTCCTCGGCGGCGCGACCGTCTATACGCGCCTGGCGCGCAAGCTTCTGCTCGATATTCCCGATGCGTCGGTGAAGGCCGTCCGCGCGTCTACCGAGGCGTTCGCGCTGATCGCGGCGCGCACGATGCGGGAGCGCTTTGCCGCAGACTGGGCCATCGCCGAGACCGGCGCCGCCGAGCCGACCGGCAACCGTTATGGCGACAGCGCGGGCCATAGCTGCATCGCAGTGGTAGGTGGCGGCGGCGTTGAACAGGCGATCACGCTCGAAACCGGCAGCGCGGACCGGCTGGCCAATATGCGCGCCTTCGCATTGGCGGCGCTTGAATTGCTGCATCGACCGTTGTCGACGTAGATGCTGGCACGCATCTATGAAGTTTTAGCTACGGCCGCTCCGCTTAACGCCGATAAAGCCGGCGTTAGCCT
>PLYG01000177.1 GCA_003153335.1 Betaproteobacteria bacterium
CTACCCGCTCGATGGGGGCGGCGGGTACCACCGGCGCCTCGCGCGGCGCCGCTTCGACCGGCGCCGCCGATTGCTCTATTTTGGGCAGGGCGACCGGCGCGACCGGCGGCGCGGGTGCAACAGGAATGTTCCTGGGCGGCGGCTCCGGCGTTGGCATCGGTGCAGGCTCTATCGTCCGGGGTGCAATGCGTTCGGCCGCGGGCGCCGGCACCTTGGGTACTTCGCGTGGCGCGGGCACTGTCGGTGGCACGATGGGCTGCTCCACTTTCGATGCCACGACACGTTCGATCGGGGCGGGCGGGACGACGGGCACTTCACGCGGGGGCAAATCCACTGGCGGCGCCGGTGGACGCTCGATCGGCGGCGGTGTGATGGCGGATGGCTTCAGCGGCTTGTCCATCACCTCGGGCGCGCTGAAATTCAACCCCGGCAGCGGATCGATAGGTGGTGCCTGCGCGGGCGGCGCTGCGTCCCGCAGCGGTTGCGCTGCCTCCGGCATTTTCGGGGCCTGCTCCACCCGGTTGGCGGCGGGTCGTGGCGGAACTGCCGTTGCCGGCGGCGTTTCCGTACGCGGCCGCGGAGCCGGCGGCTGTTTCGCTCCCGTCAGCGTGCGCAGCAGTGCAGCCCCAAGGGAGCTGGTCTCGGTGCCGGGCGCCAGCCTGAGCCCGGCGCCAGGTTCGTACGATAGCGGCCGCAGCCGGACGCCCAGCGGCATCGACATGTTGTCGCCCGGCGACGAACTGGTGCCGGTCGTGTTGCCAAACAGGACGACCAGGAGAAAGTGAACCAGCATCGACAGGATCACGAACCGGCCCAGAGCTGGCGGTTCGACCGTGGCCGGTGCGATTCCTGCGAAGGCGGACCAGCTGAGCTTGTTCACGAGCGGCGAGATGGCTGGCGTAAGAGAAGGACGATTCTTGACCGTTAGCTTACCGCATCTACGCAATGCGAGGCTGCGCGAAGCGTTGGTGGTTTAAGCGCCTGCCCCACCGGCATGTTCGGCGAGGCGATGCGGTCCGGCAACTTGTAACAATTTGTTCACCGTGACCACCTCCTCGCGGAGGTCGGCGTTAATGCCACAGGAGCCGGCTAGTGATGCAGGTCAACAATGCTTCCGGTTCGATCGTCAACCTGACGAAACGATAGGAGATCGAAAATGCTCAAGAAATCCTTGCTGATCGCAGCCATGGCCGCAACCGCGGCGACGGCCACCCTTTCGACCTCAGCCTCGGCTGACCCGGTGCTGGGCGCGTTGCTGGGCGCCGGCATCGGCGCCGCAGTCGGGCATAACATCAGCGGCCGCGACGGCGCCTGGGTGGGCGGTGCGCTGGGCGCGGTCACCGGCGCCAGTATCGGCGCGAATTCCGGCTATTACGACCGAGGCTATACAGGCGCGTCCTACAACTACTACCAGCCCGCCCCGGTCTACTACGCACCAGTGACCTACTATGCGTCGGCCCCAGCCTATTACGGACCGCCGGCGGTTGTTTACCGTACGCGTCCGGCCTATTTCCAGCCGTACTATCCGGCGTACGGTCGGGTTGTATACAACTACGGGCGGCATGACGGCCACGGCTATGGCGATCGTCGCGGGGGGTATGACCACGGCCGTTATTGATTGCGGCTTCGTTCCGGCCTGACCCTCACGGCGCGGCCCCGTCAAACGGCGGGGCCGTTTGCTATTGGGCGAGGCATTGAAGCCGCGAAGCTCGCGTCAGGGAGTCCCTACCAGCGCCCGCAATTGTCCATGCCGATCATTGGCCGAACGGATACCTGCTGCCGTGGACAGCGCAGCCAGAGGCCTTCGGTCACCACCAGCGTGAGAAGAATGCCCGGCAGGTCGGGATATTGCCTGAGCAGGGCTGCGGGTTCCATGGTGGCCTCGTGACGGGATTATTCGGCGATTGGATGGGCCGGGAAACTGATCGTGAAAACTTAACTGTAACGACTCGTAACGCGCCGCGCACTGGGACCCGCTTGCTATGATCGGGGACGCCGACAAATTTCAGGTGACAAGCGATGGCTGCGAACGCAATAGAAGAACTGACGGTTGCCCTGCGCAAGTTTTCGGCAGAGCGGGACTGGGACAAGTTTCATACGCCGAAGAACCTGGCGATGGCGTTGATGGTCGAGGCGGCCGAAATCGCCGAGCATTTCCAGTGGATCGATGCGGGGGAGGCTCAGGAATTGTCGCCCGCAAAGCGGCAAGAGGTCGCGCTGGAAATCGGCGACACATTGATCTACCTGCTACGGTTGGCGGACCGGCTGGGGATCGATATGATCGACGCGGCGCGGACGAAGATGGAAATCAATGCGACCCGGTACCCTGTGGACAAGGTGTTTGGGCGGGCGGTGAAGTACTCGGATCTGTAGCCAAGCAGCGCAAGCGGGCAACGACCCGCAGGGGGATCTCTCAACTACCAAAAATTTGATACCATATCTAGTATAATCCACCATGACCAAGCGCGAAAAGCTGCTCGCGGCGATCCGGGCCAACCCCAACGCAGTTCGTTTCGAGGACGCCTGCAAGGTGGCAGAACGGATGGGATTCACGCACAAGGGCGGACAGGGATCGCACCGTGCCTTTGGACGGGCAGATGAGCCTGACCTGCTCAACTTCCAGAATCGCGGTGGCTATTTGCCGCCCTACCAGGCGCGGCAATTGATCAGGATGATGGATAAGTACGGAGGCGAGGATGACGAAATATCCGATTGAAGTGTTCTGGAGCGATGAGGACGAAGGCTATATTGCCGTCGTTCCCGACCTCGCGGGTTGCAATGCGTGGGGCAAGACCGAAGCCGAGGCGATTCACGAGGCGCATGACGCCATCGCCGCGTGGATCAAGGCCGCCAAGAGTATGAAGCGGGCGATTCCCGCGCCATCCAAACCAGCGGACGAAATGGCCTACAGCGGAAAATTCCTCATGCGCGTGCCAAAGCGCCTACACGCGGAGATGGCGAAGGCGGCGAAAGCGCAGGGCGTGAGCCTCAACCAGTATGTGCTGTACCTGCTCACCGAGCGGCACGCGCAGGGCAAGCGGGCGGCCTAGCCTTCAATGGCCAGCAGCGGTTACAACGAGGCCGATAACGTGCACCCATGGAATAGATCTTCCCATCTACGAACCAGTCCTTAATCCCAGTTCAACGCTCCACCCGTCTGATACTCGGTCACCCGCGTTTCGAAGAAATTCTTTTCCTTCTTCAGGTCCATCACTTCCGCCATCCAGGGGAACGGGTTCTCGGCCTTGGCGAACAACTGGTCGAGGCCGATTTGCTGGCAGCGGCGGTTGGCGATGAAGCGCAGGTACTCCTTGAACATCCCGGCATTCAGCCCGAGCACTCCACGCGGCATGGTGTCTTCCGCATAGGCATATTCCAGGTCAACCGCCTTGCGGAAAATGCTCTCAATTTCTTTCTTGAATGCTTCCGTCCACAGGTGCGGATTTT
>PLYG01000099.1 GCA_003153335.1 Betaproteobacteria bacterium
CTGCACCCCTGTCACTTGCGCGACTGTATGGTCGTACGCCCGAACATTCCGCGCTTGTGCCGCGTACCGGGCTGCCTTGGGCAGCCTTGCGTGCCTCAGCACCAAAAACCGGCGCCGCGGCGCGCCGAAGACGCAGGGGGACCCAGCCCGAGCCAGCAGGAGCTGGTCACCAGGTCAGGCGCTGATCGAAGTCGATCTGCGGTAGCGGTTGGGCGGCCTGCTCCCAGCGCGGACCGTTGTCCACCGGTGGCGCCGCCGCCGCCCTGTCCGCGGCGCGGGCCAGCCGCGAAGACCCCATCGATGATGCAGCAGTGAAAGTGTCGATGCGCGTTGCGCGACGAGCCGAAGCGGTGGAGGAAAACCACCGCGCCCAGCCGGGCCGCGGCGCTACAGCCGGGACTATGTTCGCGCAGGCAGCACTCGATGGCGCGCAGCAGGATGCGCAGGACCACGCCTTACAGCACCGCATCGTCGTTCAGGAAATAGCGCAGCCGCTTGGGTACGGAGAGCACTACCGCTTTGCGTGCTTGGGATTCCGCTTCGCGGCAAGCAATTGGCGTAGCGGCAACGGCGGCAACACGTGATCGCTCAGATGCGCCGCCGTCGCCACCATGCGCCGGGCGTTGCACGACGNNTGTGCGTTCCCATCCGAGGATGTTCGCCGCCAACCTGGGGCATGACCCCGAGGGAGCGCTGCACGAACTCCATGCCGACCGCAAGCGTGGGTGCGGTGATGGCGATGTGATCGATGTAGCTACGGGCCACGTTGCCTCCTGACAGGTCTTTGAAAAATAGCGCGTCGTCGACAGCGGGCTCACACCACCCATGCGTATTACATTCTGCGCCTTCATACCGCGACGCGCATAACGCGATTCCAACGGGCTGATCCGAATGATTCAGACCGCTCATGATGGAACCCCGGCGTGTCGCTGGGCCGTGCAGGTACCGGACTCGACCCGAAGCACCTGCGAAAGCCCAGTGCCCAAAACCGGCTTAGTAATAGCAAAAGGGGTCAGCTCAGCCAGCCCCCTTTGAATTCTCATTTATTTTCAGCCGGCGTTTTTTGCTATCTTTGCACATGGCTGATCCTTCATTGTTTTCGGCCGTGACTTACGATACCGCGATTTTAACAACACAAGGCTCTCAGCCACTACTTTCCCCCGCCCCAGCAACCCAGGCCGCTTAAGGTAGTACCATGGGAGCCGCTTTAATCCCCATGAAAGCACTTGGTGATAGATGAGCGCCACCCTCATGTCAGTCGAGTTTCCGTGGAGCCCGGCCGGGGGGGCCGGGGTCGGGGTCGCCTTCGAGGATCCCGGGCTCGCCGGTTCCGACCACCATTTCCTCCGCTTCGACTTCTATCCGCTCTTGTCTCCTTCCCACCCGGGCCGGCACTTGGCCTACTTCGACCTGCCGCTGCGCCGCGTCGACGGCCCGAATCTCCGGGCAACCTTGACGAAGGGAGCGTTAGTCGTCAGCGACGCGACCGGCTCCCATGTCGTGGACCCGGTGTGGCGCGGTGCCTTGCCTCTTGCCGGCTATTGCCGGCTCACGGTGTCCCTCTGGAGCACCGAGGGCGAAGTGCCCATACAGATCGAGGCGGCCATATCGGCGCCAATGACGTTGCCGAGCGACGCGAACACGCCCCTCGAACGGATCCTGGTGGCCGTCACCCAGCGCTGCAACCTGACCTGCCCCATGTGCACGCGGCAGCGTGGGTCCGACCTCGATGAGGCCGACATCTCCGACGACGTCCTGGCGGCGCTGCTCGATGCGGCGCCCCACGCGGTGTTCGTCGGCTTGCAGGGGCTGGGCGAACCGCTCCTGCACCGCGACCTGTCAGGGATGGTCAGGGCTTTCCGCGCCCGCCTGCCCTCCGTCGGTCGTATCGGGCTGACCACCAACGGCACGCCGCTGACCCGCGACCGGTCGGCACAACTCATCGCGGAAGGGCTCAACACGATCACGGTCTCGATGGACGGGGCGACGAAGGCCACCTACGAGGCACGCAGAACCGGCGCCGACTTTGATCGGGTGGTCCGGAACATCGCAGCTGCCGCGTCCTGCGCCCTGGGTAGCGGCCGCGACGACGTCTGGCTCGGCGCCAACTATGTCATGGACCCGGACAACCTGGCCGAGGTGCCGGCCTTCGTGCGGCTCGCCGCCTCGCTCGGTCTTTGCGCGGTGAGCTTTTTTCACGGCCGCCTCTACCCCGATATGCGGCTGGTCCCACTGGACGCGGAGACCCTCGCCCGGGGCAGGGCCGCAGCACTGCAGATCGGCCGAGAAACCGGCGTGACCGTCCGCTTCGCGAGTTCCCGGCCGACGATGCCCCCGCAATGTCCTTTCATGAACAGCGCCTATTTGTGGCTCACCGGCGAGGTCGTCCCCTGCGATCGCATGGAGCCGCCCGGTCGACCATGGCCGACCAGGATCTTCGGCAACGTCCGCGAGCAGCCGCTGCTCGAGATCTGGAACCAACCCGAGTACCAGACGTTTCGCCACGGGGTGCTCTCAGGGAATCTGCCCGGCGAGTGTCGCGACTGCACCTTCTGCGATAGCGTTGTCTGCTGAGAAGGGTCTAAGGGACCAGGCTCGAATTGTTTTGCACGGGCGTTGAAGTCCGGTCATGGTACGCAATCCGCGCATCCATCCTGATGATCCTTCACTGAAAAATAATCGAACCTGATAATCATCTAGCCGGCCTCCTCGTCGCCTCGCAGTGAAGCGACGGGGTTAAAGTTAAGGTGCGAACCGCTTTAACCCGAAGAAGGCCAACACGGCGGCGATCAAGAAATACGACGGACTCAAGCATAGCGGTGATGAAGCCGATGCGCTGCACCTGGCGCACCTGCTGCGTCTGGGGATCCTGCCCGAGGGCCATGTCTGCTCGCCGGCGGAGCGGGCGGTGCGGGACCTGTCACGCAAGCGGATGCAGCTGACGCGCTGTCGTACGCGGCAGATTCTCGCCATCGAGAACAGCCTGGCGCGGCAGACTGGCAGCAAGCTGAACAGTAATCACGTCAAGCAGCTAACAGAGGACAGCATCGACAGCCTATCCGCGCGCCGTTTGGTCGCCATCCGGCGCCCATGCGCTCAACCTGAACGCGACTCCCGGCACCAGCGCATAGACCAGGAAGGACAGGCCGATTACACCATACAGCGCGCCCAGCGATTGCAGCGACATCGCGATCGCGCCCCCGGCAAGCACGCTGGCCAGGCCGTTGTGCAGCCCGGTGGCCGCGGCGGGGATAAGGCAGCGCGGCGCGTCAAACCCGTCCATGCCGGCCACCCACGGCTTGACCTGTCGCAACTCCTGGATAGTATTCGGGGGGTATCCTGAATCAATGAGCCGCCCCTCCACACCCGATGGGTCCGACGCGCCGACTGCCTGGTGGCTGCAGACACCCGAAGCGCTGCGCGCGGAACTGAATGCACGCGACACCGGACTCACCGGCAGGGAAGCGCGGGCCCGGTTGCAGCGGCAGGGGCCCAACACCCTGGCCGCTTCGAGTCCATGGGGCGTCTGGGTCCAGCTTGGTCGGCGGTTTCTCAACCCGCTGGTGCTCATTCTGCTGGTCGCGAGCGCAGTCTCGGGACTCACCGGAGACGTCGCAAGCTTTCTGATCATCGCCACGATGGTCGTGCTCAGCGTTGCACTCGATTTCGTCCAGGAGTATCGCGCCGACCTGGCGGCAAAAAAACTGCGCCTGCGGGTGCGGGTCAAGGTCAACGTCATCCGCGACGGCGCGAAAACGGCGATACCGGTGACTGATGTGGTACAGGGTGACATCGTGCTGCTGGCCGCCGGGGATCTGGTCCCGGCTGACGGCAGAGTGCTCGAAGCCAAAGATTTGTTTGTCAACCAGTCACTGCTCACCGGCGAGTCCTATCCGGTCGAAAAGCACGCAACCGAGCTGCCGGCGACCGCCACCGAACCGGCACAGGCGGTCAACGCGCTGTTCATGGGAACTTCCGTGGTCAGCGGGATGGGCAAGTTGCTGATCTGCCGCACCGGTACCGCGACGATGCTGGGCGGCATCGCCGACCAGATCGCGCGGCCGCCGCCGCCCAATGCCTTCGAAATCGGCATCCACCGGTTCGGCATGCTGATCGTGAGACTCACGTTTTTCATGGTCCTGTTTGTGCTGTTCGCCAACACGCTCACCCACAAGCCGTGGCTGGACTCGTTCTTGTTCGCGGTCGCCCTGGCGGTCGGCTTAACACCCGAGTTGCTGCCCATGGTGGTATCGGTGACCCTGTCGCGGGGCGCACTGCGGATGGCGGCGAAGGATGTGATCGTCAAGCGCCTGATCGCCATCCAAAACCTGGGCGCCATGGATGTGTTGTGCACCGACAAGACCGGAACGCTGACCGAAGGCGCGATCCGCCTCGACCGGCACGTGGATGCTGCGGGTGCCGACAGCGACCAGGTACTGATGCTCGGCTGGATCAACAGCCATTACGAAACGGGATTGCGCAGCCCGCTCGACACCGCGATCATCGAGCATTCCAAGTTCGATCCGTCGGCGTGGACGAAAGTCGACGAGGTTCCGTTCGACTTCGAGCGCCGCCGGGTGTCGGTGCTGGTCGATGACGGCAAGCGGCGGTGGCTGATTGCCAAGGGCGCGCCGGAAGAGATTCTGTCCGTATCGGCGTTCACCGGCGACGCCGCCGGGACGACAGGTCTCGACCCCGCAGGCCGGGCGCGCGTCGACGCGCAACGCAGCGCGCTCGAAGGCGAGGGACTGCGGGTGCTGGCGGTCGCGTGGAAGGACGTCGGCCGCGATCACGCGCACGCTGTGCTCAATGATGAGTCCGCGCTCATCTTCGCCGGTTTCCTGGCGTTCAGCGATCCGCCGAAGGCCTCGGCGGGAGCCGCGCTGCGCGACCTCGCAGCGCAAGGCGTCGCGGTCACCATCCTGACCGGCGACAGCGAACTGGTGACCCAGCACGTGTGCCGCGAGCTCGGCCTAGCCGTGCGCGGCGTGCTCACGGGCAGCGAATTGGCCAAACTGAATGAACCGGCGTTGCGCGCCCGGGTCGGCCGCACCAACCTGTTCTGCCGCGTCAATCCGACGCAAAAGAACCGGATCATTGCCGCGCTGCGGGCCCGCGGTCACGTGGTCGGTTATCTGGGCGACGGCATCAACGANNAGGAGGCGGCCGACATCATCCTGCTGCGCCACGACCTGGATGCGTTGCGCGACGGTGTGCTCGAAGGCCGGCGCACGTTCGGCAATATCCGCAAGTACATCCTGATGGGGACCAGTTCGAATTTCGGCAACATGTTCAGCATGGCCGGTGCCGCGCTGTTCCTGCCTTTCCTGCCCATGCTGCCGATGCAAGTGCTGCTCAACAACGTGCTCTACGACCTGTCGGAACTGGCGATTCCGCTCGACGAGGTCGACGCTGAGGACATGAAGAAACCGCAGCGCTGGGACATGCGCTTTGTGCGCAATTTCATGTGGGTGATGGGTCCGGTGAGTTCGCTGTTCGACTTCATTACCTTTGCCGTCCTGCTGCATGTGGTCCATGCGGGGGAGAAGCTCTTCCAGACCGGATGGTTCATCGAATCGCTGGCCACCCAGGTGCTGGTCATTTTTGTGCTGCGCACCCGCCGCAGTCCCTGGTCCAGCCGCCCGAGCCGCATTCTGCTCGCCGCCGCGCTTGGCGCGGTCGCAATTGGCATCGTGCTGCCGTTCACGCCGCTGGGCCGCGACTTCGGATTTGTCGCGCTTCCCGCGGAGTTTCTGGCGATCCTGGCGGCATTGGTGCTTGCCTATCTCGCGCTGGCGGAAGTGGTCAAGCGGATCTTCTACGCGCGCTTTGTCGCGCGTGCCCCGCGACTTGCCCCCCATTACGACATCTGAACGAGGAGTACCATGCTGCGACTGACTTTTCTGGGCGCGACCGGAACCGTGACCGGATCGAAGTATCTGATCACCACCAAGACTGCGCGGACGCTGGTCGATTGCGGCCTGTTCCAGGGCCTGAAGCAATTGCGGCTGCGCAACTGGAGTCCGCCGCCGTTCAAGCCGCAGGCGCTGGGTGCGGTCGTGCTTACCCATGCCCACCTCGATCACAGCGGTTATCTGCCCGTCCTCGCGCGCCTGGGTTTTCGCGGCCGCGTTTACTGCAGCGACGCCACGCGCGACCTCTGCCGCATACTCCTGCTCGACAGCGCGCATCTGCTCGAAGAGGAGGCGGCCTATGCGAACAAGCGCGGCTACTCGAAGCACGCGCCCGCGCTGCCGCTCTATACGGTGGACGATGCCAAACGCGCGCTGCTTCTGCTCCATCCGGTGGCAATGAATCGCGAACAGAAGCTGGCCGACGGCATGGCGTTCACGCTGATTCCCAATGGCCACATACTCGGGTCGGCCGCTGTCGTCTTCCGCTGCGATGGCCATNNCCGGCTGCACGAAGCAGTCGATCCGCAGACAGTGCTGGGCGAGGCGATCAGGCGAACGGCTGCGCGCGGCGGCACTGTGATCATCCCGTCGTTTGCCGTCGGCCGCGCGCAGACCGTTCTTTACTATCTCTCGCTGCTCAAGGCAAAAGGCGCGATACCCGATCTGCCGATCTATCTGAACAGTCCGATGGCGGCCGATGCGACCGAAATTTATCGGGCGCATCCCGGAGAACACCGGCTGTCCGCAAGCGATTACGAGGCGTTGCGCAGCGTGGCCAAGGTGGTCAACAGCGTCGAGGAGTCACGCAGCCTCGACGCCAGCCCCTGGCCCAAGGTCATCGTTTCGGCCAGCGGCATGGCGACCGGCGGACGGGTGCTGCATCATCTCAAGAGCTATGCGCCGGACGCCCGCAATACGGTGCTCTTTGTCGGCTTCCAGGCGATGGGCACGCGCGGCGCGGCTATGCTGGCCGGGGCGCCGGCGATCAAGATCTTCGGCGAATACATTCCGGTGCGGGCGGAGATCGTCAATCTGACCAGCCTGTCATCGCACGCCGACTATCAGGAAATCCTGGACTGGCTCGGGCGCTTCACGCGGCCGCCGCAAATGACGTACGTCACGCACGGCGAGCCGGTTGCCGCCGATGCAATGCGGCTGCACATCGAGGAAACGCTGCACTGGCGTTGCCGCGTACCGGAGCACCTGGAGACAGTGCGTTGGTAGCGTGCGGATTGCCCGGTCGTGCGGGGGCTTGGCGAACCCTTGATCCAAGTCAAGCTGCGATCACGCCGGCAGCGTATCTTCGTTGGTGAGCGGGGCGCTTTGTCGCGCCCTTGATGAAAGAGAGGCATCATCATGGCAAATTATCATGCGGTGATCTGGATCGATCATGACGAAGCGCACGTCATCCGCTTCGGGCGCTCTGACGCAGAGTCGGAGATCATCAAGGCGCCACACGTCCATCTGCACCAGAAGGTGGGGGTAGCGGGCGCGGGCCGTGCACCCGAGCATCCCGAGTTTTACGAAAAGGTGATCGCTGCCGCCAAAGACTCGGGCGAATTGTTGATCGTCGGACCGGCCGACGCCAAGCTGCACCTGGTCAAGCACATCGAGCGCACGCACCCCGCCATGTCGACGCGCGTGGCCGGCGTGGAGACGGTAGATCATCCGAGCGACGGCCAATTGCTTGTTCACGCCCGGCATTACTTTAAAGCCGCGGACCAGATGCGCGGGCAGTAACCAAGGGAGCGCGTAGAGTAGTTGCTGCTGCGCAGCTTGTATGATAACCTGACAAGGTGAATTTCCTCTGGCTGCGGATGAAGACTGTGCAAATTCCGCGATGACACAACCTTTTGCCACACTGACCCACGAGCCCCGCCTTTCCGACCGCGTGGCGGCGGCATTGCGCGAACGGATCAGCAGCGGCTCGCTGTCGATTGCGGATCAATTGCCGTCCGAGAACGCGATGGCCAGCGAATTCGGGGTCAGCCGTACTGTTGTGCGTGAAGCCGTTTCCCGGCTGAAATCCGAAGGCCTGCTCTACACCCGCCAGGGCAAAGGCATCTTTGTCGCCCCCACCGCGCTGATCCGCCCGCTGCGGATCGCGCCCGAGGCCTCGCACTCGCTGCAGTCGGTGCTGGATATTGTCGAACTGCGGCGCGCCCTCGAAGCCGAAGCCGCTGCGCTGGCCGCGGAGCGCCGCACCAAAGGCGATGTCACTGCGCTGCGCGCGGCACTGCGCGCAATCGATGCGGCGGTGCGCGCCGGCCGCAACGGCGTGACCGAAGACGTCCAGTTTCATCGGCTGATCGCGGAGGCGTCGGGCAACGCCTATTACCTCGACGTGCTCGAATACATCGGACAGTTCCTGCGCGGGGCGACAACCATCACTCGTGCCAACGAGGCGACCCGCGTCGACTTCGCCCGCCAAGTCAAGGAAGAACACAACGCGGTGCTCGATGCGATCGTGGCGCAGGATACCAATGCCGCGCACCGCGCGGGATCGCGGCATATGCAGAATGCCGCAGAACGCATCCGCCGGGCCGATCCCGATTTCTGGCGCGACCAGGGACCCTTGATAAGCGAAGTGCTGCGGCCACGGGTGCGACGATAGCGCGCCTGGACCCTGGCAAACCTGACCGGAGGAAGCGACCATCATCATGATCAAACCCAACGTTGGAATCATTGGTCTCGGAGCGATGGGAATGGGCGTGGCCCGATCGTTGTTGCGTGCCGGATTCACGGTGGCGGCTTGCGACGTTCGCGCGGAAGCTCGCGCCGCCATCGAGGCCTCGGGCGGGACCGCATACGCCACACCGGCAGAAGTCGGCAAGTCCTCGGCGGTTATCATCACGCTGGTGGTCAACGCCGAACAGACCGAGCGCGTGCTGTTCGGTCCGGGTGGCGCGGTCGAGACGCTGGCGACGGGATCGGTGGTCATCGCCAGCGCGACCGTTCCGCCCGAGTTTGCGCTTGCGCTCGCGGCGCGACTGGCCGAGCACGGCCTGCTGATGCTCGATGCGCCGGTCTCCGNNCCGGCGTGCACATCGCCGCCGCGGCCGAGGCGATGGCGCTGGGAATTCGCGCCGGCGCGGACCCCGTACAATTGTTCGACGTGATCAGCAACAGCGCCGGCTCGTCGTGGATGTTCCAGAACCGCGTCCCGCACATTCTCGCGGGCGACTACACGCCGCTCTCTGCGGTGAACATTTTTGTCAAGGACCTGGGACTGGTCTCCGACGCCGCGCGCAAGATGATGTTTCCGGTGCCGGTGACGGCCGCCGCCTTGCAGATGTTCGTCGCGGCCAGTGCGGCTGGACATGGCGGCGAGGATGACTCGGCGGTGATCAAGGCTTACGCGGCGCTGACCGGGATAGCATTGCCCGCCGGAAAGGATTTGTGACGTGCTGCTGGGTTGCATAGGCGACGATTTCACCGGATCGACCGATCTGGCCAACATGCTGGTGAAGGGCGGCATGCGCACCATACAGACCATAGGCGTGCCGCAATCGCCGTTGGCCGAGGATGTCGATGCAGTCGTGGTTGCGCTCAAGTCGCGGACCAACCCGGCGGCGGAGGCGATCACGCAATCGCTCGCGGCGCTGGCGTGGCTCCGGCAGCAGGGTTGCCGCCAGTTCTATTTCAAGTATTGCTCGACCTTCGATTCGACTCCCGCTGGCAACATCGGTCCGGTGACCGAAGCGCTGATGGATGCGCTCCTCGATCTGCCCAACGCGGACTTCACCATTGCGTGTCCCGCGTTTCCGGAAAACGGCCGCACCATCTTTCGCGGCTATCTGTTCACCGGCGACACTCTGCTTTCCGAATCGGGGATGAAGGATCATCCGCTCACGCCGATGACCGATTCGAATCTCGTCCGCGTCCTGCAGGCGCAGACCCGCCGCAAGGTTGGACTGATTCGCTACGACACGGTCGCCAGCGGCGCCCCGGCGATCCGCGAGCGCATCGCCTTGTTGCGCCGTCAGGGCGTGGCTATGGCGATCGTCGACGCCGTGTCGGATGCCGACCTGGTGCGCATTGCCGATGCGTGCTCCGACCTGCCGCTGGTCACCGCAGGCTCCGGCATCGGACTGGGTCTCGCGCAGCACTACCGGAATGGCGGACTGTTGCAGTCCGCGGAGCACGCGGCAGCCATGCCGGTGCAGGACGGCTATGCAGCGGTGATCTCGGGCAGTTGCTCGGTCGCCACCAATGCGCAGGTCGGGCAGTGGCTGCAGTCGCGGCCCGGCTTTCGCGTCGATCCGCTACGCATTGCAGCAGGGGAAGACTCGGTGGCCGAAGCGATCACGTGGGCGCGGCCGTTACTCCCGGTCGAGCCGGTCCTGATCTACGCGACCAGCGACGCGACCTCGGTCAAGGCGGCGCAGGCCTTGCTCGGTGTGGAACACGCCGGCCAGCTCGTCGAAACAACGCTGGCAACCATCGCCCAGGCGCTGGTCAAGAACGGCGTGCGCAAGCTGGTGGTCGCCGGCGGCGAAACAGCAGGCGCGGTCGTGCAGGCGCTGAATGTTTCGGCGCTGCGCATCGGGCCGCAGATCGATCCGGGTGTGCCCTGGACCCTATCGCAGGGCGAGCCACCGGGCGTACCAAGACTCGCGCTGGCGCTGAAGTCGGGCAACTTCGGTGCGGTGGATTTTTTTGCCAAGGCGCTGGCGATGGTGCACCGGCCATGAGCAACGAAGCGAGGCTGCGCGAGGAACTCTGTGCACTGGGCAGATCGCTGTTCGAGCGCGCCCTCACCCACGGCAGCACGGGCAACCTGAGCGTGCGCTGCGGCGATGACTGGCTGTTGACGCCGACCGGCTCCAATCTGGGACAGCTCGATCCGGCCCGCTTGTCCAAGCTCGATGCAGAGAGCAGGTTGCTCTCGGGCGATCCGCCGTCGAAGGAACATTTCCTGCATCGGGCGATGTACGAAGAGCGCGCGCGCAATCAAGCGGTCATACACCTGCATTCGACGCACTCGGTCGCGGTCTCCGTGCTCGAAGACATCGACCCCGATGACGTGCTGCCGCCGCTGACCGCATACTATGTGATGCGGATCGGCACTTTGCCGCTGGTGCGTTACTACGCGCCGGGCGACCTGCAGCTCGCCGACGCCGTGCGCGGTTTCGCGGGACGCCATCACGCGCTACTGCTGGCCAACCACGGCCCGGTCGTCGCCGGGAGCAGCTTGTCCGCGGCGAGCGACGCGATCGAGGAATTGGAAGCGACTGCGAAACTGTATTTGCTGCTGCAGGGCCGGCGCGTGCGCACGCTCACGCCGGCGCAGGTCGCAGAGTTGAAAGCGCGATTTGCACACAACTGAGCCACACAACTGAGCCACACGACCGAGGAGTCTGTCCGCCATGCCGCGATTCGCCGCCAATCTGTCGATGATGTACAACGAACATGCGTTTCTGGATCGTTTCGCCGCCGCCGCGAAAGACGGCTTCAAGGGCGTCGAGTTCCTGTTCCCATACGCGTTTCCGGCAGCGGAAATCCGCGCGCGCCTGACGGCAAACGGCCTGACGCAGGCGTTGTTCAATATGCCGCCGGGGAACTGGGACACGGGCGAGCGCGGCCTCGCGTCACTGCCGGGGCGCGAGGACGAATTCAGGCGTTCGCTGGAGACTGCGCTGTCGTATGCCCGAGTGCTGGGCAACGATCGTCTGCACGCGATGGCCGGGCTGATCCGCCCTGACCAGGATCGCGCGCGGCATCGGGAGACGTACCTGAAGAACCTGGCCCTTGCGGCAAAGGATGCGGCCGGACTCGGGATCACGATAGTCATCGAACCAATCAACACCCGCGACATTCCCGGGTTCTTCCTCAATCGCCAGGACGAGGCGCACGCGATCTGCGCCGAAGTGGGCGCGCCCAACCTCAAGGTGCAGATGGACTTTTATCATTGCCAGATCGTCGAGGGCGACCTGGCGATGAAACTTCGGCAGAACATCGCCGGGGTCGGATACATCCAGATCGCGGGCGTGCCGGAGCGGCACGAGCCCGATGTCGGCGAAATCAACTATCCTTACCTGTTCGCGCTGATGGACCAACTGGGTTACCCCGGCTGGGTCGGCTGCGAATACCGGCCGAAGGCGGGAACCTCCGAAGGACTGGGCTGGTTTGCGCCATACCGGTAAAATTCTCCGGCAACGATTCCATCATGAGCAATACCCCCACCCCCGACGCCCTGGACAAGACCTCGCGCACCGACGACGAGCGTATCGAAAGTGTTGCGCTGCTGCCGCCACCCGAGCACCTGATCCGCTTTTTCCCGATCGAGGGCACGCCGGTCGAGACGCTGGTCAGCGACACACGCGCCCGCATCCGGCAACTGCTGCGCGGCGTCGACGACAGGCTGTTGGTCGTGATTGGGCCCTGCTCGATACATGATCCCGCCGCTGCGCTCGAATACGCGCGATGGCTGGCGGCCGAACGCGCGCGCTTCGCCGGCACACTGGAAATCGTGATGCGTGTCTACTTCGAAAAGCCGCGCACCAGTGTCGGCTGGAAGGGGCTGATCAACGATCCGTACCTGGACGAAAGCTACCGGATCAACGAAGGCTTGCGCATCGCACGCTCGCTGCTGGTCGACATCAGCCGGCTGGGTGTGCCGGCGGGCAGCGAATTCCTCGACGTGATTTCACCGCAATACATCGGCGATCTGATCGCATGGGGCGCGATCGGCGCGCGGACCACCGAAAGCCAGATCCATCGCGAGCTCGCCTCCGGCATTTCCGCGCCCATAGGCTTCAAGAACGGCACCGACGGCAATGTG
>PLYG01000470.1 GCA_003153335.1 Betaproteobacteria bacterium
ACTTGGGGTCGTGCGCTTGAATTTCCTATCCCCTATCCCCCTCACCCGCGATCCCTCTCCCCGCGAAGCGGGAACAGGGGATCGGGCGGGGATGGGCCTGGCGAACCTTAAAGTAGTGCCATTGGGTCAGCCTCGATTGATATACTCCGCCACGCCGTTTCGCACGTACGGTTGCCCGCGGATACGCTCCCGGGTCTTCTCTTTTTTGACGGTATTTCATGACCGCTCGCCCACTCCCTCCCGCCTCCGATCCGGACGCTGTCACTGCATCGTTGTACGACATGCTCTATCAGGGCGCCATGCACCACCAAGCAGGGCGGCTCGCGCCGGCCGAGGCGCTGTACCGGGCCGCACTGCGCGTGAATCCCGACAGCTGTGACGCCCATCACAACCTGGGCGTGCTCGCCATGCAACGCGGACTCGGCATCGGAGAGGCGCTGCCGCATTTCAAGGCTGCGTGGGACGTCGACCCTTCGCATGCGCAGTATGGGCTGAGCTACCTGCGCACGCTCGTTCTTGCCGGCGATATCGGGCAGGCGCGCCGCGTCCACGAGGACGGGTCTCACCGCGGCCTGGCGTGGCCTTCGGTGGAGGCGCTCCTGGCTGGTCTCGCGGTGGAAGCAAGCGGCGCGCAGCCACCGGCCCGCTCCGCCGCCGGCCCCGGGCGGGATGATGAGGACGCCCTCGCGCAAGCGTACGCGCAGAAGGACTTTCCCCGCTTCGAGTTGCTGGCGCGTTCGCTGGCGGAGCGGTTTCCGGCGCACGGGCTTGGATGGAAGGCGCTGGGCGTGTCGGCCCTGCACTCGGGGCGAAGGGAAGACGCGGTCGCGTCACTGCGCAACGCGGCTCGTTTGCTTCCGGACGATGCCGAGACGCACGGCAATCTGGGCACCGCATTGCTCCAAATGGGCCTAAGCGCCGAGGCGGAAACGGCGCTGCGACGGGCCGTGACACTGCACCCGCGCCTTGCGGTGGCGCACATCCGGCTGGGCTACACGCTGTGCGCCCTGTATCGATACCCGGAAGCCGAGGCCGCGTTCCGCAACGCGGTGGCCTTTGGTCCCGATTCCGTACAGGCCCATAGCGGCCTCGGGCGGGCGCTGTCCTCGCAGCAGCGGCTGGAGGAAGCAGAGGCGAGCTACCGGCAAGCCCTGTCCCTTCAGCCCGACGATCCCGAGGCATATTCCGGGCTCGGCGCAATCCTGATTCAGCAGCACAGGATGGCGGAGGCGGAGACATTTTGCCGCGAGGCGTTGGCCCGTGAACCCTCCCGCGTCAACGCGCACTACGGCCTGGGCACGATGCTCACCGAACATGGCCGCCTTGCGGAGGCCGAGGCCAGTTACCGGCGGGCGCTCGCCCTGCAACCCGATCACCTCGGATCGCGGAGCTGTCTGCTGTTCCTCATGCACTATGCGGCGAGGCAGTCACCGGAAATCCTGTTTGCGGAAGCGAAGGCCTACGACGCGCTGGCGCGGGCGCGGGCCAGCGGCCCCTTCGCTGCATGGACCTGCGATCCCGCGCCAACACGCCTGCGGGTGGGACTGATCTCCGGCGACCTGCGGACACATCCGGTGGGATATTTCCTCGAATCGGTGCTCGCCCATTCCGACCCGGGCCGCATCGAGTGGGTGGCCTATCCGACAAACGCGGAGACTGACGCATTATCCGGCCGCTTGCGCCAGCACCTGTCCAGCTGGCAGTCGTTGGTGGGACTCACCGACGAAAGCGCGGCACTGCGCATCCACCGCGACGGCATCCATGTCCTGATCGACCTGTCCGGCCATATGTTGCACAACCGCCTCCCCGTCTTCTCCTGGCGGCCGGCTCCGGTCCAGGTGACCTGGCTCGGCTATTTCGCGACCACCGGTCTCGCGGAGATGGACTACATCCTGGCCGACCGGGTCGGGCTGCCGCCGGCACAGCAGTCCCGGTTCACCGAGAAGATCTGGTACTTGCCCGACGCGCGCTTGTGCTTCACGCCTCCCGCAACGATGGAAGCGCCGGCACCCCCGCCCGCGCTCGCGAATGGTTTCGTCACGTTTGGCTGCTTCCAGACGCAGCCGAAGATCACCGACGATGTCCTTCATGTCTGGGGCCGTATCCTGCGATCCTGTCCGGGATCGCGTCTGAGACTGCAGAACGCGGCGCTGTCCGATGCGGGCGCGGTAGAGGCCCTGAAGGGTCGGCTCGCGGCCCAGAGCATCGATCCCGCACACGTCGACATGCACGGTTTCGCGCCGCGCACGGAGTACCTTGCGGCCTATGCGCAGGTCGACTTCCTGCTCGACACCTTTCCCTACCCCGGAGGAACCACGACCTGCGAGGCGTTGTGGATGGGCGTGCCCACGCTCACGCTCGCGGGCGAGACGATGATCGCCCGGCAGGGCGCCAGCCTGTTGACCGCGGCCGGACTTGCCGACTGGGTGACGGCGACGCACGACGACTACGTAACCACGGCCGTGGCGCGGGCCGGCGACCTGACGCACCTGGCGGCCTTGCGGCGGGGATTGCGCAACCAGGTCCGCGGCGCGCCGCTTTGCGATGCGCCGCGGTTTGCGCGAAATCTGGGGAATGTTCTTCAGGCCATGTGGGAGGCTAAGTCGCCCCTCCTCCGTACCGAGGTGACCGGCTCCCGCCAATGACGCAACTCGAGATCCGCGAGCATTGCACGCTCCGGCTAACCGCCTCCGGATACACGAGTCCGGTAGCAAAGAACGATCTCGCCGCGGCACGAGCGCCACCACGAGGTTGTTGCAGGGCATTCGGGATTGCGGGAAGCTGCGCGGCAATGCATTCGCAAGGCGGCGCGAGGTTCCTTCCTGCTGAACGCGCTTCGGTTTTCCGCGCAGCGCCGGACTTGCTCCGTTGCGACTTTCGATACTTCGTGCATTCGGCAGAAGAAGACGGTGGTCGTTTTGCACTATGTTCGTTGGCGCACGGATTAACCACGCTTGAAGGGTTAGCGTGACAGGCATCAGGCTCAAACCGATTCCGCGTCATGCACCGTGGACTTCAATTCATCAGTATTCTTTAACTAGGAAACGTACATCATGTCGAGCACCAATGAAACCAGCGGTCTCCACACGATCCACGGAGCCACATCGATGACCCGCTTCCCCCGCACCCTCCTGTTCGCCCTTCTGTTCGCCGGCGTTCCCGTCCATGCCGTCGGACTTCCCGACACCGGCCAGGACATTTGTTACGACGAGACGGGAGCCGACGGCGTGGCCGCTTCTGACGCTGCCAGCATCTCCGGCGACGCCGGCACCCATCCGCGCCAGGATTGCCGCTATGGGCGCGACGCCGCCGCGGCGGCCGGCGTACTGACCAAAACCGGCGGCGGCGCCAAGGGCTTCGACTACACCAAGATCGCCAACAACGGCACGACGCTCGGTGCCGGCGCCGCCTTGGGAAACGCCGCCACCGACTGGGCCTGCACCAAAGACAACATCACCGGCCTGACCTGGGAAGTCAAAACCGCCTCCGTCACCGACCTGGGCTACTCCGGCCATACTTACACTTGGTACAGCAGCGACGGCAGCACCAACGGTGGCAATGCCGGCGGCACGGGCGGCAATACCTGCAACTCCACCTTGCCGGGCAACCTTTGCAACACTGAGGCATTTATAACGGCGGTGAACAACGCCGTACTCTGCTTCCACACCGACTGGCGCATGCCGACGCGGCGCGAACTCCTTACTCTGGTCTATGCCGATGCGTCGATTCCAAGCATCGACCTGTCCTATTTCCCCAACCTGCCTCCCGTGGCCTTCTGGTCGGCTTCGTCGTATGTCCCGGACGCTTCGAGCGCGTGGTTCGTCGATTTCGCTGATGGCTATAGCAACGCCAGCGATAAGTCGCATTCCCACTCCGTGCGCTTGGTTCGAGGCGGACAGTTTTAGACGCTTCTTAATCTTTTGTCGTTATGGCTTGCTACAACCACCTCCCCATCTGGAAAGACGCGGTTAGTCTGGCTGCGCTGCTGGAAGAAGCGGTGTGGCGCTTTCCCCACAATTGGCCGCAAATGCCGCGTCCTATCTGAAATCGGCTGGCCGAGAGCATCGCAAGCATCCCCCTAATCAAGGCTCTCGTTTCTAGAGCTGAATCCCTGTCAGGAGTCCGTCATGTACCGCAATTTACTCGTCTTGGGCGCTATCCTTGCCATGCAGGCCACAGCTTTTGAAGCTGGCGCCGCCACCTGCGCTGCCGGCCACCCAAGTGCCAGTGTGATCGAATCCACGCCGACCAGCACCTTCACCGACAATGGCGACGGCACGGTCACGCATGGCCTGACCGGCCTGATGTGGAAGCAATGCATCCAGGGCTTAAGCGGAGCGAACTGTGCCACCGGCGCTGCCACGGCAATGACTTGGCGCGCGGCCCTCGTAGCCGGTGTTGCGGACACTACCGCAGGGTATAGCGATTGGCGCCTGCCGAACAAGAAGGAACTCGAATCCATTGTCGAGTACTGCGGTTACTTCCCGGCTATCAACAAGACCCTATTTCCATTCACTTCTGCGTTGCCTACGTTGTTCTTCTGGTCGGCTACATCGTATGCGCAGGAACCTTTGAACGCGTGGTTCGTCAATTTCGATCTTGGCTTTAGCTCCAACTACTTTAAGACCACGAACTTCACCGTGCGCTTGGTTCGCGGTGGACAGTCTTTTGACGCTTTTGATGCAACGGTCAAGCCAGTCGTGGTCGAATATCTCGATACCGCAGACTTTGCGGATTCTCCAGGCGGGCATTTCTTCTATTCGTCCGACCCGGCCGAGCAGGCCGCCGTCGACGCGGGCTCGGCAGGAAATTTCTTCCGCACCGGCCGCCAGTTCCTGACTGGCGGCAACGCGCCGATTTGCCGCTTTTATGGTTCTGTGACACCCGGCCCCAACTCGCATTTCTTTACCGTCGAGGTCAACGAGTGCAACGCCCTGATTGCCCTGCAGGTTAGCCCCCAGCCCGCCACCGTGCAGCAGTGGAATTACGAAGGCTTGGGCTTTTCCACCACGCCTGCCATCGCTGCTGCGAACGGGGCGCGGGCCTGTCCGGCGAATACATTGCCAGTATATCGCGCCTATAACAACGCCTTCCCTCTGAGCGGGCCAAAAAATCCGTGGGATTCCAATCATCGCCTCACGTCGCAGCTCTCCGACATCGCCGCCATGGTAGCCATTGGTTGGCGCGATGAGGGAATCGTGTTCTGCACGACGCGGTAGCGCCTGGTTGCGGCCCGCGCGCGCTTGTGAACGGCGGTCGAATCGCGGCAATGCGAGAAGCCGAGATTTCGCGACGGACCGTTCGCGCGTGACTCCTCCCTGAAGGCAAATACCCGGTGACGCCGTTGTGACGATCGAGTTGTGGGGACGGCTGAAAGTGTCGTAAAATCAATGCCCGACGCGGGTGTAGCTCAATGGCAGAGCAGAAGCTTCCCAAGCTTACGACGAGGGTTCGATTCCCTTCACCCGCTCCAGCAAAAAGCCTACCGCGCAGGTGGGCTTTTTGCTGGATGCTCTTGCGAGTACCGCGAACGGCGACGTCTGTAAGCAACGCATCCGAATATTCCGAGCAACATTCCCAGCGCAAAGATGGCGCCGGCCGATCGAAGTCGAACTCAAACGTGCGCTTGACCCCGTGTAAGTGGCGGTTGAAATCCGCGTAAATTTGACGGTCAGTCGGGGACGGTCGTTGCAAGGTGGGGATGACAGGTAGTGCCGAGGTGCGGTAAAAGATTACCGCCCAAAGAACGGGCACGACACCGGCGGCGACCAGCTTAGCCGAGGCCTTTACGTCACGAACTACCCGGGCTTTAGTCTGAGCACGGTCACCCTCGGCTACTCCGGCCTTGTTGCGGGAACCTACACCGTCACACTGACAGCCCGGCTCAATGCGTACAACGGTCTGGGGGTTGGGGTTCCTCAAACCCAGACTTTTGTCGCCCCGGCGGTCGGCGGCAGCGAAGCCCTGTTTACATTTTCCTTCGGCAACGCAGTCGTGCCATTGAACAGCACCGTCACCTTCTCGCAGACGGTCTCGGGCCCTGGGGTCCTGTTTTATGGCACGGGCACAGGGTCTTGCCTAAACATTACGGAGACCGACGGGACCACAGCCCCCTTGGACACCCTTCGGCGCAGCACCGTCCAGGGCTGAACGTTACCGGATCAGACGTGCCTCTACCGGTAGTTGCGGGAGCCGCCGTAGCTACTCCCGCCCTCACCTCTGCGACCCTCCTGCTGCTGGCGGACGTGCTGGCATTCGCGGGTGGGGTCGTGCTGCGGCGCCGGAGCGAATGAAGTTCAGGCCCTGCCTCCCAAGCGCCACAGCAGATGCGTCGACTGGAACATACGGTTCTTGCCCGGCAAACGCGGCGCCCGGAGCTAGCCGGCGTCATTGACCGCCGACAAGTCGTCGAGCGCAATGTGTGAGCGCGCCGCGGCGGCCGCGGCCGTCGTCTTGACCCGCACGCGCTTTGGGAACCGCAGGGTATCGAGCAGGCAGCGGATCAGACTTGCTTGAAGGCTCGCAATGACGCTGCGGAACGGTCGAAGGTCAGTGTCGATTCGCACCCTGCCAGGTCGTTGGTGACGCCGATCAGACAGTCGGCAAAATCCGCCCGGCTCGCCATGAAGTCGGCGAGCGCCGTCCAGACCAAGTCTTTCTTCTCAATCTCGAACTGCCTGCCGAGCAGTATTTTTTCGATGACCTCGGCCAAAGCCGTCCTGGCATACCCATAACCGCGCCCAAGCACCCAGGCCAGCTCACACATGACGACATGGTTGATGAACATCGCCGTCTCCTGCGCGGCGGCGCGGTCAATCAGCGCGTTCGCCCGCCTGGTTTGGGTCGGATCATCCTGCACCAGATAGCGGACCAAAACATTGGTGTCGAGGCCGATCATCTTTTGCCGGCCGCGCCTCTGGCAATAACAACATTCATCTCCTCGATTGACAATACCTTCCCATCGCGCCGTTTGAGCAACCCCTTAAGCTCCCGCACGTCGAGCTTGGCCGGCCTGATGACGACGCGCCCTTCCGACTCGATCACGAAATCGAGCTTATCCCCGGGGTTGAGCTTTAGGTGTTCCCGCACTTGCTTTGGGATGGTCGTCTGCCCCTTGCTGGTAAGCGTGGCTACAGTCATTCTGATTCCTTTCTCGCTTTATATTCCTTACCAACATGTAAGGATAGCATAGTGGACTGGAATTTCAAATGCTGCGAGCTCCACGGCGAACCGCGGCAACCGCTACCGCCGAACGCGGCCGCGTGGCCACCTGCACCGCTTCGGTCCCGTCGATCCTACCGCTGCCGCTTCGCGCCTACAGCTTCAGCAGCCGCTTCGCATTGCCGTTCAGAATTTTTTCCTTGTCCTCCGGACTGACCGGCAACTCCTGCATCCATTGCACCCCCGGCGGGCTCATCACGAACGGGTAGTCCACCGAAAACAAGATCCGGTCCGCACCCATCTCGAGCAGGCAGCAGAGCAGCGCCGGAGTGGAGAAATTGCCGCTGGTGGTAATCCAGAAATGCTCGCGGAACACGTCGCGGAACGCGCTCGACCGGTTGCCCTGCCGGGAGAGCGCCATGTCGATGCGCCACGCCGAGAACGGCAGCGACTCGCCGAGATGGCCGAGCACGATCTTCAGGCCGGGATGGGCCTCGAACACGCCGGAGAGCACCATGCGGATGCCCTGCGTCGCCGCCTCGACGGTGAAGCCCCAGGCCGCGGTCGCCAGGGTGGGATACTGTTCGAGATAGTCGCCGTAATAGGCGTCCACCACCGCTTTGTGCGGCACCGCCGGGTGCAGGTAGATCGGCACGTCGAGCGCCGCGGCGCGCTCGTAGATCGGCCAGAACTTCTTCAGGTCGAGGAATTCGTTCTGCCCGGTGAGCCCGTGCATCATGCCGCCCTTGAAGCCGAGCCTGATGACGCAGCGCTCGAGTTCGTCGGCCGCGGCCAGCGGGTCCGCCGAGGGCAGGACGGCGAAGCCCTCCAGGCGCCCGGGATGGAGCTTGATCGCCGCCAGCAGGTTGTCATTGACCTTGCGCGCGAGCGGCACCGCCGTTTGCGCATCCAGTCTTTGTACGGCCGGCGCGCCGTGCGAGAGCACCTGGAGGTCGATGCCGGCTTCGTCCATCTCCCTGATGCGCAGCGTGCCGAGGTCGTAGAGGCGTTCCTGCAGCCCCGGAATGCGCATTTCGGGGCCGCGCCCGGTGAAGTGCTGCGTGAGCTCGTGGTCCCAGTAGTGTTCTTCCAGCGCGATGACGGTTGATTTTTTGCCGTTGGTCATGACCGATCCCAGGTGAGCCGCAATCAGTTCAGCGTGATGCCGGCGACTTTCACGAGCTGCGTGTTTTCCTCCAGCTCTTTCTTGATCAGCGCCTCGAATTCCTCGATCGTCAGCGGGAACGGATCCACGCCAAGCGTCTGCATGCGCTCGCGTACCTCGGGCAGCTGCAATACGGCGTTGAACTCGCGGTTCAGGCGCTGCACGATATCGCGCGGCGTGCGCGCGGACACCAGCGCGCCGATCCAGAAGTTGTAGTCGGAATTCGGATAGCCCGCCTCCAGGGTGGTCGGCAGATTGGGAAAAAGCGAGGTGCGCCTGGGCGAGCCGACCGCCAGCGCCCTTAACGTACCGGCCTGCACGAACTTTTCGACCGAGAACACCGGCGCGAAGTACAGGTCGGCCCGTCCGGTGAGGACTTCGGTGATCGCTTCGGAGGGCCCTTTCATCGGCAGATTGAGGAAGGTGAGGCCCGCGGCCAGGCGAAAGCGCTCCAGATTCATATGGGTCGAGCTGCCGACTCCGGCATTGGCGGCGACGAGATCTCCGGGCTTTGCCTTGGCGGCGGCGACCAGTTCGGCGAGCGTCTTGTACTTGGCGGGATTCACCACCAGCACGGTCGGCACGGCGCCGAGCATCGCCACCGGCCTGAGCGTCGCCGGGTCGAGGGTCCCCGGATTCAGGATCGGGGCGATCGTGAACGCCGACGTATAGACGCTGATGATGTGACCGTCCGGCTCCGCCGTGGCGACGTACTTGGCCGCGACGACGCCGCCGGCGCCGAGCCGGTTCTCCACGATCACCGGCTGCCCGAGACTGGCGGAGAGCTTGTCGGTCAGCATCCGCGCCATCGTGTCGGAGGCCGCGCCCGGCGAGACGCCCGAGACGAGGTGGACCGTTTTCGAAGGAAATGTCTGGCTGTAAACAGGCACGCAGACGATGAACAACAGACCCGCCAGCAGGATTTTCTTCATATCGACCTCACAGTTTTGGTAATCCAAAAACGTTCGCCAGCCAGTCCGCCGAGCGGCTGCGGTACCGGTAGGGACGATTATTCGCGTTGTGGCCGCCGTCTTCCACCATCAGCAACTCCACCGGGCCGCGGACGCTTTGCGCGAGCCGCTCGGCATGCGCCGCGGGCACCAGGCGATCCTGCCGGCCGGCGACGATGAACATTGGACAGGTGATTTTCGCCGCCGCCTCGGCGAGCGTGAGCGTCGCGGCATGCGCTTTGGCTGCAGCGGGCGTTTCCATGTGGCTCCGCGCCTGGAACGTATTCCGCGTGAGCTCCGGCAGCGCGTCCCAGATCTCGGCCCAGTCGAACGGTCCCGAAAGCGCGATGCACGCCCGGATGCGCAGCTCGTAGGCCGCGGCGCGCGGCGCATAGTAGCCGCCGAGGCTCACGCCCCAGATGCCGATGCGCGTGGCGTCGAGGCCGCTCTGCTGCTCGATCCAGTCGACGACCGCGGCCGCGGCGCGCTCGTAGTTGCCGCAGATCGGGATCTCGTACTCCGCCTCGCCCTGGCCCGGCCCGTCGATCGCGAGCACCGCCATCCCGCGCGCCAGGAACGGCTCCGCGTAGGCGTGCAACTCCTCCTTGGTCGAGTCCAGTCCCGGCGCCATGATGAGCACTGGGCATTTCGACGCATTGGGCTTCCTCAACACCCCGACGAGCGTCTTGCCTGCATACCCGATCTCCACCCGCTCGCCCGGGGGCCGCAGGTGCGGCAGCGCGTCGCGATAGCAGGCGACCGACTTCATGTGCGCGGCCTTCATCTGCACCGGATCCTGCACGAATACGAACTTGGCGAAGTGGTAGTAGATTGCCGCGCGCACCAGATGCTCGCCGGCGCTCAGGCGGTAACCTTCGTCCAGCGAGCGCCGGCCGAGGTCCTCGTGCACGAGTGCGCGCGCGCTCCACGCCGCGCACCAGTCCTCCCAGCGCGCGAGCGAGGCGGTCACTTCCTCGAAATCGGCGAGCAGCACGCCGTTGGAAACGAAGCGCGGCGCCCAATGGGAAATCGCCGATGAAACGCGCGCGTCTTTCACGGGATTTTCGCGAGCGATTTCAGGATTGGTGCCGGCGCGCAAGGGTGTCGCCGTCGTGGATAGGGGTTTCAACCGCATGGCCGGAAGTATCCTTGGGCGCTGCATCCCAGTCAACTGCGCATTTTCATCCTCATCTTCGAATCAGCCGTTGCCTAACGCAGGTGCAGCTCGATGTCGCGCAACACTTCGTCGTTCTCGCGCGCGACCTCGTTTTCGATCAACCCGCCGCAGCCCGGGCAGTAGAACTGCCGGAACACCGGGCGGTCGTCGATGTAACGGCGCCAGTCGCCGATATTCGGATTGGCGGCACTGATGTCCAATTCCGCCTTGACGCAGTGATCCTTGTAGTTCTCGCGCACCGATCCGAGGTCGGCGGCGCAGCGGCTGCAACAGATATGCACGCGGCCCGCCTCGCGCCGGAGGTCGAGGCTGTCGGTCGTCTTGCCGAGCACCTTTCCCTTGAGGCGCTTTACCGGTCCATCCTGGCGCCGGCGCGCATCGCGCCGCGCGGCGCGCAGGCGCGCGCTCGCATCGAGGTCGAGCTGGCCGCCCGCAGCGATGACCACGCCGTAAATCTCGCGCGCCGCGGCCACCGACACCGAACGGCTGTCCACCACATCCTCGTAGACCTTTTGTGGGTCGCGCTCGAACGGATCCCCGAAACCCGCGCCGGCAGCCCATATCACCGCGTACACATCATCCGGGCGCTGCTGGAAATTTTCCTGCCGCAGTTGCAGCGTCACCTCCTCGCCCTGCACCTCGGCGATATCGCCGATCATCTGTTGCGCCGCAAAACGCTGCTTGATATCGGTCCCGGTCTTGAACTTGTAGACGTTCACCGATCCTGGGTAGCCCCCCATGATGCCGGGCGAGGTCGGCGTGGCGTTGCCCGAGGACAGCGTGTCCTGGGTTACGACGTCGGTGCCGTGCGGGATGAAACAGGATTCGGCGGACAGTCCGCCGCGATATCGTCCGGCGCCGCCCGAATCCACCACTTCCTTGCGGTACAAAAACAGCAGCGGGAAGGTCTGCTCGGTGTGCTCGACGT
>PLYG01000115.1 GCA_003153335.1 Betaproteobacteria bacterium
CCTCAGCCTGGCAGCACGGCGCCACGACCACGAATTGCGCCCGCTTCTTCAACGCGAAGTGAATCGCATCGTCGGTCGCGGTATCGCATGCGTGCAGCGCGGTCACCATGTCGACCCTGGGCGGCAGACGGTCCGACCCGATAGCCTCGGCCACCGACAGATTTAGAAAAGACATGCGTGGAAAGCCAAGCCTCAAAGCCAGCGCTGCGGATTTTTCGACCAGCTCCTGGCGCGTCTCAATCCCGTAAATGTGCGAGCCGTTGCCGGGTGTCTTGAAAAACAGGTCGTAGAGTATGAAGCCCAGATACGACTTGCCGGCGCCGTGATCGACCAGCAGAACGTCCGGGTGGTCCTGTTGCACTTCGCGGAGCAGCGGCTCGATGAATTGCGCGAGGTGGGTTACCTGCTTCAACTTGCGGCGGCTGTCCTGGTTCATCTTCCCATCGCGGGTGAGGATATGCAGTTCCTTCAGCAAGTCGATGGATTGGTTGGGTCTGATTTCGGGGATGTTGTGCATCTGCAGGACTTCCGCAATGGTCTTGCCAAACCGGGCGCCCGTGGTCGATTGCATGGGCGTTGAACGAACCGGTACGCCGAGTATGCCATGAGCGCCTTCGGGTTCGCCGCCACCACAACGCGATTTCGCAGTGCCGAAGGCGCTGCTACGCCATACTACGGCTTCCCAAATGCCTTCACGCTGAGCGAAGGCTCGCGGTAATTTGCGGGCAGTCAATCCAGAATTCGATCATGCCTTCCATAACTGTCGATGGCGCACGCATTCCTGCCGAGCAGGGCGAGACCATACTTGAAGCAATGCAGCGCGCGGCTTTGCCCTTTCCCTTCAATTGTCATTCCGGCAACTGCGGAACCTGCAAGTGCGAGTACGTGTCGGGGGAGATTTTCGAGGTGGATCATACGGAATTCGCGCTGTCCCCGGGCGAGCGCGCCCGCAATATCGTGCTCGGTTGCCGCACTCAGGTGTGGGGCGACGTCGAGATCCGGCGGATCGACGACGGTGAACTGGTCGCGCATCCGTCGCGCGTGCTGGTTTGCCGGGCCGTCGCGATCGACGACCTGACGCACGACATCAAGCGGTTTCGCCTTGCCGTCGAGTCTGCCGGGCCGTTCGAATTCTCCGCGGGCCAGTATGCGCGGGTAATCTTCGCGCCCGGCATTCATCGCGAGTACTCGATGGCCAATCCACCGCACGATCCGGTCCTGGAATTTCATGTGCGGCGCACCGCGAATGGATCGGCCAGCAACTATCTGTTCACCCGGCTCGCGGTGGGAGATACGGTGCAGGTCGAAGGCCCGCTTGGCTCCAGCTATCTGCGCGAACGCCACACCGGCCCCATCCTGTTGGCGGCCTNNCGAGTGGCATGGCGCCCATGTTGTCGATTCTCGAGTCGGCGCTGCACTTAGGGCTGACGCAGCCTATCCGCCTCTACTTCGGCGTCCGGGAGGCGCGGGATTTCTATGGCCGCGAGCGCCTTGCCGCGTTGGCTGCCCGGCATCCCAATTTCCGCTCCGACGTCGTGCTCTCGGCTGCGGGAGCAGCGGCCCCCGGCTATCGCGNNCTCGCCGGTCCGCCGGTCATGGTCGAAGCGGTTTCGGATCTGTTGCGCGAACGTGGCGTCGCTCTGCGCGATATCCACGCCGATGCGTACTACACCGAGGCCGACAAGGCGAAGTTGCAACCGGCGCACGGCGCGGCCGCCGCATGAAACTGATGCAAACCATGATCCGGCTTGCCGCGCCAATAGCCGAAATCGGGCAGGCGCCTTCGTCCCGGCACCAGGCAATCGCGATACCGACCACGATGGAGCCAACATGAAACGTGACGACCCAACCCATCTCGCGCGGCAGGAATTCTATGCGCGGATACATCCCCATCATCTGACGCCGCTGTGGGAAGTGCTCCATGCCTTGGTGCCGCCGGCGCCAAACACCCCATGCGTGCCGGCGTTGTGGAAATACGCTGCGCTGCGCCCGTTCCTGATGGAGTCGGGCCGGCTGATCACCGCCGAGGAAGCGATACGCCGCGTGCTGATCCTGGAGAATCCGGCGCTGCGCGGACAGTCGTGCATCACGCAGTCGCTGTACGCGGGGCTGCAATTGATCCTGCCGGGCGAGGTGGCGCCGTCGCACCGCCACACGCAGTCGGCGCTGCGCTTCATCGTCGAAGGCAGTGGCGCCTATACGGCGGTCGACGGCGAACGCACGATCATGCACCCGGGCGATTTCATCATCACGCCGTCGTGGACGTGGCACGACCATGGAAACGATGCCGATGTGCCGGTGGTGTGGCTCGACGGGCTGGACATTCCGATGGTGCGGTTTTTTGACGCTGGCTTTGCGGAAAACGATGCGACGCGGTCGCAAAAAGTGACGCGGCCCGAGGGCCACAGCCTGGCACGCTATGGCGCCAACATGCTGCCGGTCCGGTACGCGCCGCCGTACGGCGCGACCTCGCCGATCTTCAACTACCCGTATGCGAAAGCGCGCGAAGCGCTGGACCGGCTGCTGCGTGACGGCGAACTCGATCCGTGGCACGGCGTCAAGCTGCGCTATGTCAATCCGGCGACCGGTGGCTGGACCATGCCCACAATCGGCACGTGCATGCAGTTGTTGCCCCGAGGCTTTGCCGGAGGGCCGTATCGCTCGACCGACGGGACGGTGTACTCGGTGGTTGAAGGTACCGGCCGGGTCGAGATCGCCGGGCAGACCTTTGCGTTTGGCCCACGCGACCACTTTGTCGTGCCCTCGTGGCAGGCAGTGTCGTTCAACGCTGACAGCGAGTGCGTGCTGTTCAGTTTTTCCGACAGACCGGTGCATGAAGCATTGGGAATCTGGCGTGAGCAGTACCTGGATGCTGCGACCTGATGCGCAGGGCGAGCGCTCGTTGTCCCAGGCAGTGATCAATTCCGGCGTGCCCGCGTGGTTCACGTGCGTCGGTCTGCCGCTGAGCGCGCCGGAGCATGACAGCATCGCCGCGATGCTGCGCGAGCTCGACTTTGTACCCGGCGCGCTGGTTGTCGGCGCTGCTTCATGGTGGGACGCTGCACAGATCCTCCGCGCCGAAGAGTGGGACAGCCGCTGGTGGGATGCCGAGGAAGAGGAGCGGGAGCGCCTGTGGAGCGTCGCGGCCGAGCGCCTGACGGAAGCTGAGTTGCTGGCGCGTTTGACCGCGGTCACCACTGCGCTGGGCGATCCAGTGCGTAATGGGGCTTCACTTGCCGCAGCGTGCGGTGGCGTGGCCGATCCGGGACTCGTTCGCGCTGCGGCCGATGCGGCATTGCTGGCCGCGCATCAGCANNAAGGGCACTACTTTCGGCGCAAGTTCGAACTGTTTGCCGCCGGCCGCTGGCCGCTGGGGGTTTTTTCCGGCAAGTACGTGGTGTTTTGAATACAGCAAGCTCGGCACTTTCACTTGCCCACGGAAGGAGCGCATGTCAGTATGGTCGCAAATCCGATAGCGATACTCC
>PLYG01000358.1 GCA_003153335.1 Betaproteobacteria bacterium
TGGCTTACATCGAGCCCGGCCTGGCGGCACCGCACGCCAAGCTCGGACGGCTTAATGAACCTGGCGTAGCTGTGCGTGCCGCGCGGCAGCAGCCGCAACACGTACTCAGCGCCGATCACCGCAAAGAGGTATGACTTCGGGTTGCGGTTGATGGTCGAGAAAACAGCCACGCCGCCAGGACGGAGTAGTCCCGCGCACGCAGCGACGGTCTGCGCGGGATCCGGCACATGTTCGAGCATTTCCATGCAGGTCACCACGTCGAACAACCCCGCATTCGCGGCTGCAAAATCCTCCACGCCTTGCAGCCTGTAGTCGATTGTGACACCCGACTCCAGCGCGTGCAGCTGGGCGACCTTGAGCGCCTTCTCGGAAAGATCGAGTCCCGTGACGCTCGCCGCGCGGCGGGCCATGGCCTCGGACAGGATTCCGCCGCCGCAGCCGACATCCAGGACGCGCTTGGCCGTAAGGCCGCCTGCCTGACGATCGATGTAATCGAGCCGAAGCGGATTGATATCGTGCAATGGCCTGAATTCGCTCAACGGATCCCACCAGCGATGCGCAAGAGCGCTGAACTTCGCCAGCTCGGTTTGATCGACGTTGGTCGGGTTGGTGATCATCTCAGTTTCTCCTGCCAATGCTGCGCCAGCCTCAGAATCGCAGACAGATCGCAATAGGTCAATTGCCGGTCGTCGAGTATGCAATCCCCGGCCACCCACGCGTGGCTCACATCGGCCCGGCCCGCTGCATAAACCAGATGGGAATAGGGGTCGAAAATAGGGCTGAGCTCGGGACTTGTCACCGCAACGGCAATAATGTCGGCTGATTTCCCGACTTCGAGCGAACCAATTGCCGCCTCGAGTCCAAGGGCCCTGGCGCCGCCCAGCGTGGCCATCTCCACTGCCTTTTGGGCGGGCAGGGTGGTCGCGTCCTGCGTGACGCCTTTGGCCAGCAGCGCGGCAATACGCATTTCCTCGAACAGGTCCAGCCGGTTATTGCTGGCGGCACCATCGGTTCCCAGCGCCACATTGATTCCTCGGCTCAGCATTGCCGATACCGGCGCAATCCCACTGCCCAGCTTGAGATTCGAACTGGGGCAGTGCACCACGTGGCTCGCATGACCGGCGAGTAAGGCGACGTCGTTGTCGTTGCAATGGACGGCGTGGATCGCCATGAATGCCGGACCCAGGGCGCCCAATCCGCTTAGCCTGGTCAGAGGCCGGCAGCCGTGTGCAGCGACGCCGGCGGCGACTTCGCCCGCGGTTTCATGCAGATGGGTTTGAATCGGCAACCCCAGCTCTTCTGCATACGTGACTATCCGGGCAAACATCGTGTCGCTGACCGTGTAGGTCGCATGGGGTGCGAGTGCGAACGAGATCAGCGGGTCGTCACGCAGACTGTCGCGCACAGCTAGTCCGCGCTGCAAATAACCATCGGCATCCGGCGCATAAGCGGACGGAAACTCCAAGATCGGAAGCCCCAGTTGCACCCGCATGCCGGACTGGCGCAACGCCCTCGCCGTGGCATCCGGAAAGAAGTACATGTCGGAGCAGGCCGTGATTCCGCCGCGGATCATCTCGGCGGCGGCAAGGAGGCTGCCGTCGAATACAAAGGCGGCCGAGACGTGGGCGGCTTCCCTGGGCCAGATATGCGCCTGCAGCCATTCATGCAGCACCACGTCGTCGGCAATACCGCGCATCAGGCTCATCGCCGCGTGGCAATGGGCGTTGACCAGACCGGGAAGCACAATATGGCCGGTCATGTCGGCGTGTCGCTTCGGGGCATAGCGTGCCTGGACATCGGCGGTCGGCAGCACATCCACGATAATGCCGTCGATCACCATCACGCTGTGGGCGCGCAGCGGCGCTCGCGGCTGCACGCGGAGCAACCAGCCCGCATCAATCTGCAAATCGGCGGGAATCGGGTTCATGGTCTGGGCGAATAAAAAAGCCCCGGCGTGCCGGGGCTTTTCGTGGGTGACGTTCGATTACTTGACCGTCATTTCGCCCTTGACTTCCACTTCCACACGGCGGTGCGGTTGCAGGCAGGCGATGAGTTCCTTGCGATTCTTCTGTTCGCATTTCACACCGGGCACCGGCTGGGTCTTGCCCATGCCGAGCGTCTCGATCTTATCCTTGGCGACGCCCTGGCTGGTCAGATAGTCCCTGACCGTTGCGGCGCGGCGCTCCGACAGTTTCTGGTTATAAGCCTGCGAGCCCAGACGGTCGGTGTGGCCGGTAACCAGCACCAGTTCGACCTTCTGAACTTGCTTGATCTTGGCTATAACCTCGGTATCCAGCGCTTTCTTGCCTTCGGGCCTCAGGACCGCCTTGTCGAAATCGAACAGCGCCTTGCTGGCGATCGTGATTTTCTGCGCCATCGGCGCCGGCGGAGCAGGCGGCGGAGCCGGCGGCGCGGGCGGCGGCGGCGGCGCTACACCCGGGGCCGGCACAACGGGCGCGGGCGCCGGCTTGGGTGGTTCCGGCGGTGCCTTCACCAGGTCGGGATCGCAATCCTTGATCGCCTGCGCGGGTGTCCAATACCCCGTACGCCAGCACAGTAGGTACGGGTTCTTGACGACGTTGTTACCCTCAGGACCGGTGGCCGATAACACATAGGCACAGTTGTTCTTGTCACAGCCGGATATCGGAGTAAGAACAGTCCCCTGTGCCTGTGCGAAGGACGCGGCAAGCGCGCCCACAACACCTGCGATCAAACGAAGTTTCATGCTTTCACCTCTTGTTAGGGTTTTGGAGATTTTCGTAACCAAACAGGGACTTTTTATCCTCAACAGCCGAACGCGGCCCCGTTTCCTGTTAGACGAACGGACTATAGCACATCGAATCCACCATGCAAAACGCTTTTGAGGCCAGTCAGGCATCGAGATAGCGGACAATGTCGCGGATGCGCAACGAGTGCTTCACCGCAGCACCGGCGGTGCGGCGCAGCATGCTAAAATCGCCGTTTGCCCTTTGCTCCCCCGATGCAGCTTTGCGAGCAGGGGAGATGCCTGTTGCCACCGCCCAAAACCGGCGGCTAGGCGGCCCGGATGGCGCCACGCATACATAGAAAGATTCATGGAGCAATTCGCCAAAGAAACCCTTCCAATCAGCCTGGAAGCCGAAATGCGGCATTCGTACCTCGATTACGCGATGAGCGTGATCGTGGGCCGGGCGCTGCCGGATGTGCGGGACGGCTTGAAGCCCGTCCATCGCCGCGTGTTGTTTGCGATGCAGGAAGCGAACAATGTCTGGAACCGCCCCTATGTGAAGTGCGCCCGGGTCGTCGGCGACGTGATGGGAAAGTATCACCCGCACGGCGACCAGT
>PLYG01000536.1 GCA_003153335.1 Betaproteobacteria bacterium
CTGTTCGTCGGCTGCGCGGTCGGCAAGGTAACGATGCAGGAAGTGATGCTCTGCATCTGGCCGTTCTATGCGGTCATGTTCGCCGTGCTGATGCTGGTCACCTACGTTCCGGCGATCTCGCTCTGGCTGCCGCATCTGCTGAAGATGTAATGTGTTTCGAGCATGCGAACCTGAGTATCGAGGGTTCGGTGGTGCGGGCCAACGGCGGCCGGCCTGGTAGCTGCAGGCAGTAAGCGGGCCGCGATTCCGACCATTTCTCCGTGGCTCGCGGCACGAAAACCCCGATTGACTGCGCTCCCAGGCCGGGCGATACTCCCCGGCGTGCCATTGAATTCCCTATCCTTTTTCCGGATGAACCAAACTTCGCAGCGAACGCCTCGTCGCTCGGCGCACGTCCTGCACGTCCTGCACGGCGCGGGCGCACCGCTCGCTAGCCCATGATCCGCTATGTCGTCTCGCGGCTCGGCCTGGCGATCGTCATGGCGCTGCTGGCAACCCTCGTCATCTTCCTTATCGCAAATACGGTTCCGGGTGATCCGGTGCTCGCCCAGCTCGGCGACGTAGCCGCTTCCAACAAGGAATTCCTCGCGCAGTACCGCGCAAAATGGGGCCTCGATCTGCCGCTCTGGGAACGTTATTTCATCTTTCTCAAAGGCCTCGTGCATGGCGATCTCGGCATCTCGATCGCCACCCAACGCCCGGTGATTGAAGACATTGCCGCTTATGCTCCCGCCACCATCGAGCTTGCGACCGCGGGATTTCTGCTCTCCATGCTCGTCGGCATTCCGCTCGGTATTCTGGCCGCGGTGAGGCGCGACAGCTGGATCGATCACACGGCACGGTTTCTTTCCTTGATCGGCGTCTCGTCGCCCACGTTCTGGCTTGCCTTTATCATGCTGGCGGTCTTCTATGGCGGACTCCAGATCGCCCCGGGCCCCGGTCGGCTCGATTCCATCGCCCTGCCGCCACCGGCGATTACCGGATTGTTTCTGGTCGACACGCTCCTCGAAGGCGATTGGGATGCATTTCGCGACGCGCTCGGTCATCTGGTTCTTCCCTCGGTCGTGCTGGCGGCCACGACGCTCGGCCTTATCACGCGGACCACGCGGGCAAGCATGCTCGAAAGCATGCAGCAGGATTACGTACGGATGGCGCGCGCCAAAGGGTTGAAGGAGCGCGCCGTTGTGATCTCCCATGTGCTGCCGAATGCGCTCATCCCGGTGGTGACCCTGGCCGGCCTGGCCTACGCCAATCTGCTGACCGGCGCCGTGATGACCGAGACCGTCTTCTCCTGGCCCGGTCTCGGCCTCTATACGTTCCGCAGCGCCGCCGCGCTCGATTTTCCGGCGATCATGGGAATTACCATCGTGGTCGCGGTGACGTATCTGTTGATTAATCTCATCGTCGACATCAGCTATGCGTTACTCGATCCGCGGGTGCTGCGATGAACGTGCTCAATGTTGCGCTAGAGAGCAAGATGCTGCCGCCATCGTCCAGGACGCGGCGCTGGATGCGCCGCTATGGGCTTGCCAGCCTGGGCGCCGGCATCATCCTTCTCTGGCTGCTGATCGCGCTTACCGCGCCGTTGATCTCGCCCTATCTTCCGGACACGGTCGATGTCGCCAATCGCCTGCAGCCGCCCTCGCTCGAGCACTGGCTGGGCACCGACGCCCTAGGGCGCGACGTGCTAACGCGTCTGCTCTATGGCTCGCGCATCTCGCTCATGACCGGCTTCATCGTCGTCGTCGTCAGCGCCGTGTTCGGCACCCTGATCGGCGGCATCGCCGCCTTCGCCCGCGGCAAGGTGGAGGAGCTGATCATGCGCGTGACGGACCTGGTGTTGTGCTTTCCGCCGATTATCCTGGCGCTCGCGATCGCCGCGGCGCTCGGTATCGGCACCACGAACACGATTATTGCCATGCTGGTGGTATGGTGGCCCAAATTCTCGCGTCTGGCCCGCGGCCTGGTCATCGTTCAGCGGTCCCAGGAATATGTCGAAGCCGCGCTTGTTGTGGGATTCAGCCCGTCGCGTATTCTGGTCCGCCACATCATCCCCAACGCGATCGGGACGCTAATCGTGTTGGTGACCCTGGATGTGGGCAACGCCATCATCACCTTCGCCGGCCTTTCCTTCTTGGGCCTCGGCGTCGTGCCGCCGACACCCGAATGGGGCTCCATGGTTGCCGAGGGCCGCGAGCTGGTGGAGCAATGGTGGGTGGCGTCTTTTCCCGGCCTCGCAATTCTCACCATCGTCCTCGGCTTCAATTTCCTGGGCGACGGTATCCGCGACTGGCTCGATCCGAAGTCAAGGCGCCGCTAAAGTTGACTGACATCGCACCCAAGTACGAGACGCAAGCCGGCAGCGACGCGCCCGTGCTGCAGGTGCGCGACCTCCAGACGCAGTTTTTCACCGATGAAGGCATCGTGCGCGCCGTCGACGGGGTGAGCTTTTCGGTCGCCGGTGGCGAGACGCTGGGCATCGTCGGTGAATNNCGTCGCGATGGTGTTTCAGAACCCGATGACTTCGCTAAACCCGGTGTTGCGGATCGCGCGCCAACTGGTCGAGACCATGATCGTCCACGGACGCTATGACCTGGACGAGGCCACCGCACGCTCGATCAAACTGTTGGGTCGCATGCGGATTCCGGCGCCGGAGGGCGCCATCCGCAGCTATCCTCACCAGTTTTCTGGCGGCATGCGGCAGCGTGTCGTGCTCGCCATGGGTATGAGCAACGAGCCTGCGCTGCTCATCGCGGACGAGCCAACCACCGCGCNNCAGCGCGCGATGATCGCCATCGCGCTGTCGTGCGAGCCCGACGTGCTGATCGCCGACGAGCCCACGACCGCGCTGGACGTGACCATCCAGGCGCAAATCCTCGAACTCTTGCGCGAGCTCAATCAGGATTTCGGCACGGCGATCGTCCTGATCAGCCACGATCTCGGGGTGATCGCCCGGGTCTGCACACGCGTCATGGTGATGTATGCGGGCGAAGTCGTCGAGGAAGGACCGACCGAGGAGATCCTTGCCGACCCCAAGCACCCTTATACATGGGCGCTCATCAATGCGGTGCCGCGGCTCGACCGCCATGCGCCGGGCAGCAAGCGCCTCACCACCATTGAAGGCGCGCCGCCCGACCCGCTCAACCTCTCGCAAGGCTGTCGCTTCGCCGAACGCTGTCAATTCCGGATCGAGCAATGTGCGCAGCATCCGCCGCTGGAAAGCGTCGCTCCAGGGCGCCAGACCCGCTGCTGGGTGACCCAAGCGGGTGGCACGCTGACGCGGCCGCGCGCAGCGACCGCGGTCGAGCCCGCCCGCGCCACCGCGCCCCGCTTCGAGCAAAGCCAGACCTCCGTGCTCGCGCGCGGCGAGCGGCTGCTCGAGGTGCGCGGACTGACCAAGCATTTTCCCCTGCCGCGTGAGGGCTTCTTCGGGCCCCACCGCGTGGTCCACGCGGTCGACGGCGTAGACCTCGACGTGGCACAGGGCGAGACCGTCGGTTTGGTCGGCGAATCCGGCTGCGGCAAATCGACGCTCGCGCGCGTGATCGTGCGCATTTTCGAGCCGACATCGGGCTCGATCATCTTCGCCGGCGAGGACATCAGCCGCGCATCGCTAGCGGAAATCCGCCCGCTCAGGCGGCGTATGCAGATGGTATTCCAGGATCCGTATTCCTCCCTGAACCCGCGGATGAATGTGGGCGAGATCCTGGGCGAACCGATGCGCTTCCATGGCCTCACCAACGGCGCGGCGGACACGACCGCCCGCATCGCGGACCTTCTCAATGTAGTTGGGCTGAGCCCCAAGGCCGCTGCGCGCTACCCGCATGAATTCTCCGGCGGTCAGCGGCAGCGGATTTCGATCGCGCGGGCACTCGCGGTCCGGCCCGATTTTATCATCGCGGACGAACCTATCTCCGCCCTCGACGTCAACATTCAGGCGCAGATTATCAACCTGCTGGTCGATCTGCAGGAGCGCTTTGGCCTCACGTATTTGTTCATCGCCCATGATCTGGCGGTGGTGAGGCACATTTCCGATCGCATCGTGGTGCTCTATCTGGGCAGGGTGATGGAGGTGGCGCGCGCGGACGATTTGTTCGCAGCGCCCCTTCATCCCTACACCCGCCACCTCATCTCGGCGGTTCCGATCCCGGACGCCGCGATGGAGCGGCGGCGCCAGCATCTGCGTCTTGTCGGCGAACCGCCAAGCGCAGTCGATCCGCCTTCGGGTTGCCGGTTTCGCACGCGATGCCCGATCGCCAAGCCGATCTGCGCCGAGCAAACGCCGCCGCTGACGGCGCACCACGATGGCCACCTGGTAGCTTGTCATTTCCCTGGGGAATTCTAAATGACCGATGGAGATGCGACGTGCGACGCGTAACAGTCGATGATGCAGTCGAGGTTATTCGCTCAAGCGCCCTTTACACTGTTGTAAATGGCGATTAAGATTGCGCTGAAACAGCGGGGCCGTCGCCAATGGCGGCCGATACACGAAAACCGGGAGAAACGACGATGACACAAGACAGGTGGGATCGGCTCAGCCGAAGAGACGTACTGAAGCTCATCGGCGCAGGCGGCGCCATGATGGCATCCGGCTCGCCGGCGCAGGTGCTGGCGCAAGCGCACAAGAACACCCTGGTGATCGCCATCGATATCAGCGACACGATCACTCTGGATCCTGCGCGCGTCGCGCAGTACACCTCGCCGATGACGATCGAGGCGGCCTACGATACGCTCGTTACCATGACCCCCGGCGATTACATCAACCTGAAGCCGGCGCTCGCCACGAAATGGGCGCGGACCCCCGACGGCAAGGGTTGGCGCTTTACCCTACGACAGGGCGTCAAGTTTGCGAGTGGCACGCCGATGACGGTCGAAGACGTCAAGTGGTCGTTCGACCGCGTCATCAACCTGAAGGATCAGCCGGGACAATACGTCCAGCATATCGATCGCGTCGAGATCGTCGACAAGCAGACCCTCGATATCATTCTCAACAAGCCGGCGGAACCCCTCCTTACCATCATCGCCGCGCCGGAATTTGTGGTGCTCGACCGCAAGCTGGTCGAACAGCATGGCGGCACCGCCGGCGCCAACGCCAAGGACGAGGACAAGGCGACGACCTGGCTTAATGGCAATTCGGCCGGCACCGGCGCCTNNCGCGGCGACGCCGACGCGGCCTTCAACCTGATTCCCGAGCAGATCGCAACCTTGAAGGGCAACAAAGACGTCCGGGTTGATTCACTCACCAGCCTCGACTTCGTCTACATGGCACTGACACAGGAGCCCGAGTTCAACAAGGCGCTTGCGGTCAAGGAGGCGCGCCAGGCGATCGGTTATGCCATCGACTACGACGGCATCAAGAATTCACTGCTCGGTGGTGCTGCGGTGCGGCCCGCGCATTTCCTGCCGATCGGCGTCAGCGGTTCGACCGAGGCCATTGCGAGGCAGATTGGATTTCGCGAGGATCTGAAGCACGCCAAGGAACTACTGGTCAAAGCAGGATACCCCGACGGATTCGAGTTCGAGATCACCTATGGCAATGCCGCAGTCGCCGGCGTCACTTACCAGCTGCTGGCCCAGAAGATCCAGTCGGATCTCGCCCGCGTGGGCATCAAGGCCACCCTCAACCCGAAGGATCAGGTCAATCTGCGCACAACCTATACAACCGGCAAAGCGCAGGGCGGCGTACTCACCTTCTGGAATCCGCCGGCGGCCGAGAACGCGCTATGGGTCGCTGCCGTCATGGAGCGCGTTGCCAAACGCGTGCACTGGACGCCACCGGACGACATGGTCAAGCTCATGCACGATGCGGCGGAGGAGGCCAATTCGAAGAAGCAGGCCGATCTGTGGATCGAATGGCAGAAACGGGTCGTCGACCAGGCCAATCACTTCATCTTGTTCCAACCGATCTACCAGATCGCCGTCCGCAAGACGATCGCCAAGTTGCCGCTCACCGCCGCGGGCTGGCAGCTCGACATGCACGCGGTGAGGCCGGCGTAGCGCGGGTCGGACAGGCTCCTGGCCTTCGACTCGAGCCTCCACGCCATCTCAGGCGACCTTGGCGACGCAGCGCTCGGCCGCGGAGCGCAGCAGCGCCTCGATCAACAACTGGACTTTGAGCGCCTCGCGTCCGTGAACCGCGGGAAGGCGGTTTTCATCGAGCGCATCCAGGAAATCCGTGATCAACGCTTTATGCGCCTCATGGGAGAATGCCATGGGATCGGCTCCGCCGCTGTTGGATTCTGTGCCGCCCTCACGCAAATGGCGGCCATCCTTGAAGAAGACATCAAGCGTCTCGGCAGCGAGCACGGCGGTCGCCTTTTCGCAAGCGAGTTCGATGCGCTCGGGGAATCCGGGATAAGCCACCGTGGTTGCATCGATCGTGCCCACCGCGCCATCGGCAAAGACGATCCCCGCGCCGACCACGTCCTCGGTATCGATCGTGCGCAAGGGCGAGGTCGCGGCAAACGCAGTCACCGCGGCGATTGGTCCTGCCAGGCTTTGAAAGAGGTCGAGGGTATGGATGGCCTGGGTAAGCAACACGCCCCCGCCATCGCGCTCCTTCATGCCCCGGCCGGGTTGGGCAAAGTATGCGGGCGGTCGCCACCATCGGATCGACGCGGAGCCAGATAAGAGCCGACCGGGTTTGCCTTCCGTAATGAGCAGCGCGAGACGGCGCGAGACCGCACGAAACCGATGCTGCAGCACAATGCCGAGCTTGCAATCCGCGCGCTCCATAGCCGCGACCACACGGCGTCCGCGCTCGGCCGAGACTTCCATCGGCTTTTCCAGCAGCACGTGCTAATTGAACTCAGCACAGCGCGCGACGATATCCAGATGCGTATGGGGTGGCGTCAGCACCACTACCGCATCGATCGTTCGATCAGCATTGTCCAAGGGGGTTTGAGTCTGAACGGGGACACGTATTTCCAACGGGGTGTGAGCAAATGTTACCTCCACCATTTCCGGGCGTGCGCCGGCTTGTCGCGGCCTAGGTACTAATACCGATATCGCAGACGACGCAGCAGTCATATGCTCTGGCGGTCGAGATACCGGGAGGACCGGCGTTCGCCGGTCCCCGAGCAGAGCAGGTGAGCCGCAGGCGGTTCCGCGTCGCAAAACGAATGATCCGGTGGTTGGTGCAATGGGTGTAAGCGTTCGATACGTAACCAAAGGAGATTCATCATGCCGTCCAGTGCGGTTGTCCTTCCGTTCGAAACGACCATTGCGATGGAAACCAAGTCCACCGAGCCGGCGTCGGCATCGTTGCGGTCATCGCGGGGGAGAGCGAGCAGTTCCGGTACGAATATCGCTGCGACGCGCCGACTGAAGTCCGCAGGTTCGCAATGAAAGCGACCGTTTCCCCCGGCACCGACGCAGTGCGCGTCGTTATCGCCCACAAAAACATTACCAAGCGCAAGCAGGGTGCCGCCAGGGTCGAGCGGATCAACACGCTGTACCGGGCACTCGGCGAGACCAATGACGCGATTATCAGGATCCGGGACCGCACCGAACTGTTGCGCGAGGTGGCGGCAATCACGGCGCGGATCGGCCATTTCAAGGCCGTGAAGATATGGCTGCGCGAACCCGGCTCCACGCTGATCCACAACGCCGTCTCCAAGGGGCCGACCGGCGACGATCTCGACGACGTCATCACAACGGTCGATCTTTCCGGCAAGCAAGCGGAAGGGCCCACCGGCGTCGCATTGAGCCAGGGCCGGACCGACGTGTGTAACGACCTCGACCAGGAACGCGCGGTTCTTTGGCGACGCGCCCGTGTGCCCACCGGTTTGCGTTCCGGCGCCGCCATCCCGCTGCGCGAGGATGGCGAGGTCGTCGGCACCCTCAGCATGTTCTCGGCGGAGAGCGGGTACTTCGACCCGACGCTCGTCGAGTTGCTGGAACGGATTGCCGCCGGTTTGTCGCTGGCGCTCGACAACCTCAAGCG
>PLYG01000359.1 GCA_003153335.1 Betaproteobacteria bacterium
ATTGGGCAACAAAGCCGGCCGAGTGGCGAAATCCGGAGCGGGATCTGGAGCAGAAACAGTTTCTGGACATGATGGACTTCTGCCTTGAAAAACTGCCGCCCAATACGGCCAGGGTATTCATGCTGCGCGAGGTGATGGAACTGGAATCCGACGAGATTTGTAAGGAATTGAAGATCACGGCGACCAATTTGTGGGTCATTCTTTATCGTGCGCGGATGTTGCTGCGCAAGTGTCTCGAGCAGAACTGGTTTGCCCGGGCCGAAACCACAGGCTGACTACGACTGCACATGCTCAAATTGACTTGCAAGGAAGCAAGCCGGCTGATTTCCCAGTCCATGGATCAGAAGCTCACGCTCGCGCAGCGCGCCACGCTGCGGCTGCATCTGTCGGCCTGCGACGCCTGTACGCGCTTCGGAGCGCAACTGAACTCGCTGCGGGCGGCCATGCGGAAATACCGCGAATAGGGAATCGCGTGGATCGGGTTTTCTCAGGTCCGTATAATCATCTTTGTTCGACCAAGCCCTGGGTCCGGGAATCATGCCGGCCGGCGGCTACAATACGGTCTTTGTTCTCAACCGTCTGTCCCAAGCATGGCCACTTGTTCCTCCTGCGGAGAGTTCTTTACCTGCGGCATGCGCGAAACCAGCGAGCCCTGCTGGTGCGCAGCGCTTCCACCGTTGCAAACCATTGAACCGCTCCAGGACTGCCTGTGCCCCGAGTGTCTCGCGTCACGGCTCTCCGCCCAGTCCGCTGGACTAACGCCTGCCGCCGAACAACATGACCGCTAATGGGTGGAGAGCCTTGGGTTGGGCGCTCGCGTTCGCGGCGATCGCGCCTGCAGTCGTGACTGCTGCGCCGCCATCCCAGCAGGCGATCATCAAGGCGTGCGATGAAGCCGAGAGCGCTGCGCAGTGCGAGCGGCTGCTCGAAGCCGAACAGATGAAGCAGTTTCCGGCCGTTGCCGTGCGCGAAGGCCGCGTGCTGCGCCTGAAAACCCGCGCGGGGACCGCGTCCATCGAGTTGCGCGACGCAGGCGACCCCGATGACGAGACAGGCGCCGAATATCGCGCCCACGCATTCTGGGACTACTGGCCGCAGAAGAGAAGCGCAGTTGTTTCGGTGACGACCCAGGCCGGCGATTACTATCTGGTGGTCGATCTCGATCGCGGCAAAGAAACCCGAGTGCCGGCCGAGCCGCTCCTTGCACCCGATGGCCAGCATTTCCTGGTCGCCGATCTGTGCGAAAAGCAATGCGCAAACGTGATTCAGATCTGGCGCTTCGATCGCGATCGCCTGGTGCGGGAACGGACTTTCAAACCTGCCGAGAAGTGGTACGAGGCCGATGTCGCCTGGCGCGATGCAGCGACGCTCGCGATCGAACACAGCGTTGCCGCGCCGCGGCGCCGGCTCGCTGAGCCCGGCGAACTCGTCCTGGTTCGCGCCAAGCCGCGGCTGCTCAAGCTCTCTGACTCCGAGTGGACCGTCGATGAAACCGGGCGCTGACATCGAGCCGCGCGGTCCGCTGGCTCACGCCGCGGCAGACGAAGCGCCCCGGCGCGGCATCAGGAGCTACGTGCTGCGGCAGGGCCGCACGTCGCCGGCGCAAACGCGGGCCATCGAGACGCTGCTGCCCGGATTCGGTGTCGCATACCAGCCGGAGGCGATCGATCTTGCCGCGCTCTTCGGCCGCGATGCGCCGAAAGTGCTTGAGATCGGCTTTGGCATGGGTGAGACGACTGCTCGTATCGCGCAGGCGTTGCCGGACATCGATTTCCTGGGTGTCGAAGTGCATACGCCGGGGGTGGGCGCGTTGTTGCGGCAAATCGAGGAAAAGAGTCTGGCGAATGTGCGCGTCGTTCAGCACGATGCGGTGGAAGTCGTGCGCAACATGATCGCGGCGGGTTCGCTGGCGGGGATACACGTGTTCTTCCCCGATCCGTGGCCCAAAAAACGGCATCACAAGCGGCGGCTGATTCAGCCTCCATTCGCAGCGCTGCTTGCGTCCCGCCTGCGGCCGGATGGTTACCTTCACCTGGCAACCGACTGGGAAGAGTACGCGCTGCAAATGCAGGAGGTGCTGTCCGCCGAACCGTTGCTTGCCAACACCGCAACCGGATTTGCGTCGCGCCCGGACTACCGCCCCTTGACCAAGTTCGAGCAGCGCGGGCTGAAGCTCGGGCACGGCGTCTGGGATCTGGTGTTTCGGCGCCGCTGATCCTTGTCGCGCGACGCCGCCACAGCCGCAGGCTGGCAGCGGACATGCAATGAAACTATCGAGCGCCGCAATGTTCAAAGCAGCGCTGGTCAGGCACGGTTATCGGTGCAAGAATACCTGCCGCACGGGCGCCGTGCGATCGCCACCTGCCGGCGCAGATCCCGTTCACAACTTCTTTTGCGAAAGACCACGATGAACCACAATGCGTATTCCTCATTGCGTCAGCATCCGCTCAATCCGGGCACGACATGCCGTGTTGCGGGGACCGTGCCGCAGTTGGTGCGCGCAGATTCGCCGGCGATTGCGGTGATGACGGATTTGCCGCAGGTCGGCGCGGCAACCATCGGCGCCGACGCGACGCTCGCCGAGGCCACGCGCCTGATGATCGCGCGCGGCGTCCGGCTGCTGCTGGTCGTCGACCGTTACCGGGCGATCGAGGGCATCATTACCGCGCACGACACCATGGGCGAACGGCCGATCAATCTGCTCCGCGACCGGGGCGGACGGCATCATGAACTGCATGTTTCCGATCTGATGACGCCGCGCGCGGCGATCCAGGTGCTCGACCTGGCAGACGTGCTGCGCGCCGCGGTTGGGCACATTGTCGCAACGCTCAAGGAATGTGCGCGCCAGCATGCGCTGGTCGTCGAGCGCGACAGGATGTCGGGCGAGGATTTTGTTCGCGGGATTTTTTCCGCAACCCAGATTGGCCGCCAGTTGGGCGTGGCGATACCGATTTTCGAAGTCGCGCATTCGTTTGCGGAGATCGAGGCGGCACTGATGGCTTAGCGCCGGTGCCTGAACCAAAATAGCGCTACGTGAACAGTTCCCGCAGCGCGGCGCCTGGATCCACGGCCCGCATGAACGCCTCGCCCACCAGGAACGCGTTGACCTGATTGGCGCGCATGCGCGAAACGTCGGCGCGCGACAGGATTCCGCTTTCGGTGATCACCAGCCGCTCCGCCGGAATGCGCGGCAACAAGCCGAGGGTCGTCTCCAGCGTCACTTGAAAGGTCCGCAGATTCCGGTTGTTGATGCCGACCAGCGGCGTCTGCAACTGCAGCGCGAGATCGAGTTCCGCCGCGTCGTGGACTTCGACCAGCACCGCCATCCCCAGCCCCAGCGCCACTGCTTCCAGATCGCGCAACTGCGCCAGATCCAGCGCCGCGACGATGAGCAGAATGCAGTCAGCCCCCATCGCGCGCGCTTCGAAGACCTGGTAAGGATCGACGATGAAGTCCTTGCGCAGCGCCGGAAGCGTGCAGGCGGCGCGCGCAGCGGCCAGATACTCCGGTGCGCCCTGGAAAAATTGCCGATCGGTAAGCACCGACAGGCACGCCGCGCCGCCGGCCGCATAGCTGGCGGCAATGGCGGGTGGATCGAAGTTTTCGCGCAGGACGCCTTTGCTGGGACTGGCCTTTTTGATCTCGGCTATCACTGCGGCATTGCCGTCGGCGATCTTCGCGCGCAAGGCCCCGGCGAAGTCACGGGCAGGCGGCGCCGCGCCGGCGCGCTCGCGCATTGCCGCAAGCGGACACTTGCCTCGCGCAATGCCAATTTCGACGCCTTTTACCGCCAGTATCCGGTTCAGAATATCGGACATGCTTAAGCGTGATCGTGCAAAGCCCGGCTGTCGGGCGGCGCCTGGTCGCGCTCGAACATTCCGTAGTCGCGCACCACGGTCGCCACCCGCAGCCGATAGTCGTCGAACAGGCCGTGGCGTCCGTGTTCCTGCGCGGCGCGATGCGCCTCCATATTGCGCCAGGTCGTGAGCGCCTCTTCGTCGCGCCAGAACTGCAGCGACAAGAGTTTCCCCGGCATGTACAGGCTTTCGAATCGTTCGATGGAAATGAAGCCGTCGACCTTGTCGAGCAACGGGCGCAGGGCGGCCGCGGTGTCGAGATACTCCTGGCGCTTGCCCTCGGCTGGAAACACTTCGAATATGACCGCGATCATCAACGCCTCACTGGGTGAACTGTCTGGTGAATTGAACGAAGGCATCCAGCTTTGCGCGCGCCGCGCCGCTGGCGATGACTTCGCGCGCACGCTTGATGCCTTCCTCGATTGAGGGCACGACATTGGCCGCGTAAAGCCCCGTCCCTGCGTTGAGGGTGACGATTTCGCGCGGCGTGCCTTCCTTGTTCGACAGTGCCTCGATGACCATGTCGCGCGACTCTTCGGCGCTGTTGACCTTGAGGCCGCGATTGGAAATCATCCGCAGGCCGAAGTCCTCGGGATGGATTTCATACTCGGTGATCTTGCCTTCTTTCAATTCACCCACCATGGTCGCGGCGCCCAGCGAGACTTCGTCCATACCGTCCTTTCCGTAGACGACCAGCACATGGTTGCTGCCCAGGCGTTGCAGCACGCGCACATGAATGCCGACCAGGTCCGGATGGAATACGCCCAGCAACTGGTTCGGCGCGCCGGCCGGATTGGTCAGCGGCCCCAGGATGTTGAAGATCGTGCGTATGCCCAGTTCCTTGCGCACCGGGCCGACGTTTTTCATCGCCGAATGATGATTGGGCGCGAACATGAAGCCGATCCCGGTCTCCTGAATCGACGCGGCAATCTGCTCGGGCTTGAGCATGATGTTGACACCCAGCGCTTCGAGCACATCGGCGCTGCCGGATTTCGACGACACGCCGCGATTGCCGTGTTTGGCCACTTTCGCGCCGGCTGCGGCGACGACGAACATGGTCGCCGTCGAGATGTTGAACGTGTGCGAGCCGTCGCCGCCGGTGCCGACGATGTCGACGAAGTTGTTCTCGTCCGGCACCACGACCCTGGTCGCGAGTTCGCGCATGACCGTCGCAGCGGCAGTAATTTCCCCGATGGTTTCCTTCTTGACGCGCAGCCCGGTGATGATGGCGGCGGTCATCAGCGGCGAGACTTCGCCCGCCATGATCTGCCGCATCAGCGACAGCATTTCGTCGTGAAAAATCTCGCGATGCTCGATGGTGCGCTGGAGCGCCTCGTGCGGAGTGATGGCCATGAGTTTTTCCTGTCAGTTCAATTCAAGAAAGTTCTTGAGCATCCTGTGTCCATGTTCGGTCAGGATCGCCTCGGGATGAAATTGCACGCCCTCGACCGGCAGCGTCTTGTGGCGCACGCCCATGATCTCGCCGTCCTCGGATTCGGCAGTCACAGCCAGACAATCGGGCAGCGACTCGCGCTCGATCACCAGCGAATGGTAACGGGTCGCCGACAGCGGTGAGGGCAGGTCGTTGAACACGCCGTCATTGTGGTGCGTGATCGCGGAGTTCTTGCCGTGCATCACTCGGCGCGCGCGCACGATCCTGCCGCCGAACGCTTGGCCTATGCTCTGGTGGCCCAGACACACCCCCAGTATCGGAATCCGGCCGGCGAATTCCTTGATCAACGGCACCGAAATTCCGGCTTCGTTGGGCGTGCAGGGCCCGGGCGAAATGACGATGCGCGCCGGATTCATGGCCGCGATATCGGCGACGCCGATTGCGTCGTTGCGATACACCTGCACCTCTTCACCCAGTTCGCCGAAATACTGGACCAGGTTGTAGGTGAACGAATCGTAATTATCGATCATCAGCAGCATGACGCGGCCTCAACGGAAGAATTCGTCAAACACGGCGATCGCCGCATCGACCATCGCCTCGTCCACATCGAGATGGCAGACAAAGCGCGTGCGCGGAGCCAGCGTGACCTTGATGCCGCGCGCGTCCAGATGGGCGCGCAGCGCCGGCAGGCGATCGGCGGGAAACTGAACAAACACAATGTTGGTCTGCGGCGGTTCCACCTTGAGTCCGGGAACCTGTGCGAGCCCGTCGGCGAGCCGCGCGGCATTCCGGTGATCGTCGGCCACGCGCTCGATGTTGTGGTCGAGCGCATACAATCCCGCGGCGGCGAGAACGCCCGCCTGGCGCATGCCGCCGCCCAGCATCTTGCGCCAGCGGCGGCCGACATCGATTTGGGCGCGCGAGCCGCACAGCACCGACCCTGCAGGCGTGCCCAATCCTTTGGAAAGGCATACGGACACCGTGTCGAATCCGGCCACGAGTTCGCGCGCAGCGGGCACGCTGCCGCCCGCGGCATTGAACAGCCGCGCGCCGTCCAGATGCATCGCGAGTCCGCGCCGTTTCGCGAGCGCGCCGACGTCGCGCAAATACCCGACCGGCAGCGGCCTGCCGCCTATGGTGTTTTCCAGCGCGATCAGGCGGGTGCGCGCAAAGTGCGCGTCGTCGGGCTTGATCGCGCGCTCGATGTCCTCGAGGAGAAGCGTGCCGTCCGGTTGATTGCTCAGCGGCTGGGGCTGGATGCTGCCCAGCACTGCGGCGCCGCCGCCCTCGTACTTGTACGTGTGCGCATCCTGGCCGACGATGTATTCGTCGCCGCGCCCGCAGTGCGTCATCACGCCGATCAGATTGCTCTGCGTGCCGGTGGGCGCGAACAGCGCCGCTTCGAAGCCGAGCATGTCGGCGAGCCGCTCCTGCAATGCATTGACCGTCGGGTCCTCGCCATAGACGTCGTCACCCACCGCGGCCCTGGCCATTGCCTCGCGCATGCCGGGCGAGGGTTGGGTGACGGTGTCGCTGCGCAAATCGATGATGTGGTTCATTGTCGTGTCCATCAGAGTTCTGTATCCAGTCCCATCTGCACTTGCTCGGCGGCACGCAGCACCGCGCGCGCCTTGCTCTCGGTTTCCTTCCACTCGCTCTCGGGAATCGAGTCGGCGACAATACCGGCCGCTGCCTGCACGTACAGCATGCCGTCTTTCACGATGCCGGTGCGGATCACGATGGCCAGATCCATGTCGCCCTGAAAGCTGAGATAGCCGCAGGCGCCGCCGTAGATGCCGCGCTTGGTGGGCTCGAGCTCATCAATGATTTCCATTGCACGTATTTTCGGCGCACCCGACAGCGTGCCGGCCGGAAATGTCGCCTTGAGCACGTCCAGCGCAGTCAGTCCTGGCTTCAATGCACCCTCGACATTGGACACGATATGCATCACATGCGAATAACGTTCGACGACCATTTGATCGGTGACCTTGACGCTGCCGATTTCGGCGATGCGGCCGATGTCGTTGCGCGCAAGGTCGATCAGCATGACGTGCTCGGCGATTTCCTTGGGGTCGGCTACCAGTTCGGCCGCCAGCGCCGCGTCCTGCTCCGGCGTCGCGCCGCGCGGCTTGGTGCCGGCGATGGGCCGGATGGTGACCTTGGTCCCTTCGGCGGTGCGCTCGTGGCGTACCAGAATCTCGGGGGAGGCGCCGACCACGTGAAAGTCGCCAAAGTGATAGAAGTACATGTAGGGCGACGGATTGAGCGAGCGCAACGCGCGATAAAGGCTTAGCGGAGAATCGCGGAACGGCTTTCTGATGCGCTGGCCGATCTGCACCTGCATCACGTCGCCGGCCAGGATGTAGTCCTGCGCACGGCCGACCGCCTTGATGTAGTCGTCATGGGCAAATTCAGTCGAGGTCGGCGTGACCATGCTCGCCCGGCTGTAGGGAATATCGACCGGCTGGCGCAGCTTCATTCGCAATTCGCGCAGGCGCTGTCGGGCATACAAAAACGAGTCGGCCTGGTGCGGGTCGGCATACACGATCAGGTAAATCTTGCCCGACAGGTTGTCGATGACCGCGAGTTCCTCGGTAAGCATCAACAGAATGTCGGGCACGCCGATGGGATCGGGCTTGGCCACGCCGGCCAGCCTGGGCTCGATATAGCGTATGGTGTCGTAGCCGAAGTAGCCGGCCAGTCCGCCGCAAAAGCGCGGCAGTCCCAGTTGCGGTGCTACCTTGAAGCGTTCCTGGTAGCGGGCGATGAAATCGAGCGGATTGCCCTCGAACGTTTCGACGACATGGCCGTTGGTTTCGACCTCGACACGGTCGCCGCGCACCCGAAGCAGCGTCCGCGCCGGGAGTCCGATGAACGAGTAACGGCCGAAGCGTTCGCCGCCCACCACCGACTCGAGCAAATACGTGTACGGTTCGTTGGCCAGCTTCAGATACAGCGACAGCGGAGTATCGAGATCGGCAAAGGCCTCGAGGGTCAGGGGGATACGGTTGTAGCCCTGTTGCGCCAAAGCGCGGAATTCGACTTCAGTCATGGCAAGACTCTCGTCGGCGCCTGTATTGCCGCCGGTTGTTGCTTCGAATCGGATTGTCTCTTGTGCGCCCGGGCGGGCGCGCGAACGCGAATGATCAGGCGGCCGGCCGCCACCACCAGCGCGCGGCGGGAGAGTGCATAGCGGCAACAAAATAGGTGATCGGCGTCATGGTCGGTCAGCAGAGGCGATGCATATCAATCGTTGCGATCGTTGATCGATCCAGTCGCACGCCTCCGACAGATCAGTAATCATACCATCGAAATCGAGTTTGTCTACTGGTTCGCCCTCGTTGTAACCATACGGTACGCACAACACCGGACAGCCCGCGGCGCGCGCCGCCGCCACGTCGTTTACCGAGTCACCTATCATCAGCAATTCGTGCGGCGCGCAGCCAAAACGTTCGGCGGTCTTCAACAGCGGCAGCGGATGGGGTTTGCGCTCAAGAAACGTGTCGCCACAGACCACCAGGTCGAAGCGGCCGAGCATCCCGGTGCGTTCCAGCAGCAGCAAGGTGAAGCGCGTGGCCTTATTGGTGATGCACGCCAAGGGCAGACCCATGTCGCGCATCCGGTCCAGTCCTGCTATCACACCGGGGTAGGGGACGGTCATGGTGCCCAGCAGCGCGAAATAACACTCCTGATAGACCGTCAGTGCATGGGCCGCAAGTTCGGGCGAGGGTTGCTCTCCCGTCGCGACGGTAAGCGCCTTGTTGACCAGATTCGCCATCCCCTTGCCGACCATGTTGCGCACGACAGGGCCGGACAGCGCGCTGACTTTGAGGGTGGCGATCACAGCGTGCTGGTCGACTGATGCGGAAGCGGCATGACCCAGCCGCTCCAGCATGGCGTTGACTGCCGCGGCGAGTTCGCCAATGGTATCGAGCAGCGTGCCGTCGAGATCGATGGCGACCGCACGGATCGGCCCGCTGGCGGGAAGCCCCGCCGCCTTATGCCGCGCCGGCAATTTGCTCACGCATCCCGCGTATGGTTGCTGCGTAATCTCCGCTGCCGAAAATCGCCGAGCCGGCGACAAAAGTGTCGGCGCCGGCGCGGGCGATGGCGCCGATGTTGTCGACTTTGACTCCGCCGTCGACTTCCAGCAGGATGTCACGGCCCGAAGCGACAATCCGCAGGCGTGCGTCGCGGATCTTGATCAGCGCCTGCGGAATGAAGGACTGCCCGCCGAATCCGGGATTGACCGACATGATGAGAATGAGGTCTATCTTGTCGATCAGATAGTCGAGGTAGGCAAGCGGTGTCGCGGGATTGAACACCAGCCCGGCCCTGCAGCCGCAGTCGTGAATCAAGCTGATCGTGCGATCGATATGATCGGTCGCTTCCGGATGAAAACTGATGATGCCGGCGCCCGCCTTGGCGAAATCCGGAATAATGCGATCCACCGGTTTGACCATGAGATGAACGTCGATGGGGACCGTGCTGTGTGGCTTGATCGCGGCGCAGACCAGCGGTCCGATGGTCAGGTTGGGAACGTAATGATTATCCATCACGTCAAAGTGAATCATGTCCGCGCCAGCCGTTATGACGGCCCGGACTTCCTCGCCAAGTCGGGCGAAATCGGCGGAGAGCAGGCTGGGTGCGATGCGGGTCGTCGTCATTTCGGTTCTGGTTTTGCGCCGGGGGCGCTACAATAATCGGATGGATCCAGAAAACAAGTACCACATTACGGTGTCGGCCAAGGCCTTCTATGTCGAAGACCAGTCCGACCCCGACAAGAACCACTACGTGTTCGGCTACACCATCAAGGTGACCAACAGGGGTACCGTCCCCGCCCAACTGGTTAGCCGGCACTGGCTGATCACGGACTCCAACCATCGGGTCGAGGAAGTGCGCGGTCTTGGCGTCATCGGCCAGCAACCGACGCTGCAGCCCGGACAGTCGTTCGAGTATACCAGCGGTTGCCCATTGGCCACACCGGTAGGAACGATGCGTGGCGAGTACCAGATGGCCGCGGCTGACGGGACCCAGTTCGAAGCGCCCATACCCGAATTCACACTATCGGTTCCTCGCGTGTTGCATTGAACGGCCCGAACAGACAGTCACTGGTCGCGCTCCCGGTCGCGCGGAGAGTTGTTCTTGCCGCGCATCAGCCACCAGGCGATGAAAATCCCGAGCCCGAGAGCGACTGCTGCCTCCAGTAGTATCCATTCCATGCGAATTCTCCATTGTTGGTTGGCAGCCGGGTTGATCCTGCTGGCCGGCTGCGCGACGTCCCCGCCCGTCGCCCCCGAGCCACCGCCGGTAGTACCCGCGCCGACGCTCCCGCCGCCTCAGCCGCCAGTCATGGCGCAGCCCGAGCCGCCACCCATTGCGCCCATTGCGCCGGTTGCGGTGCCGCGCTACGAAAAAGGCGCATGGTCAGAACTGCCCGGCTGGGGAAGCGATGGCCAGATCGATGCCTGGTCCGGATGGGTGCGCAGTTGCAATGCGCTACGCCAACAAACTCTGTGGCGGCGGGTCTGCTCCGACACCGTCAACATTCCGGCAAACGATGCGGCGGCACAGCAGCGCTTTTTCGAAGCCCATTTTACGCCATACCGGCTGGCGAACCCCGATGGCAGCCAGACCGGATTGGTTACCGGATATTACGAACCGCTCTTGCAAGGCAGCCGCAAACGGACAGCGCGGTTTCGCTTTCCGTTGTATGCGCCGCCGCCCGACCTGGTTGCCGTCGATCTGGCTGAACTGAATCCCGAGTTCAGGGACAAGCGCGTTCGCGGGCGCGTCGTTTCGACTCCGCAGGGCAGCAAGGTGGTCCCCTACTACGCGCGCGCGGAAATCACCAACGGCACGGCGCCGGTGAAAGGTCTGGAAATCGCCTGGGTGGAAGACCCGGTCGAACTGTTTTTCTTGCAAGTCCAGGGTTCAGGCCGCATCCGCCTGCCCGATGGCACGCTGATGCGCGTAGGGTACGCCGATCACAACGGGCATCCATATCGCTCGATTGGACGCTGGCTGGTCGATCTGGGTGAATTGACGCTCGACCAGGCGTCGATGCAGGGGATCAAGGCTTGGGTGAAACGCAACCCGGAACGGGCAAACGAATTGTTGAACCAGAATCCTGCTTATGTGTTTTTTCGCGAGCTGCCGGCGACGGCTGCCGATGAAGGCCCGACGGGCAGCTTGGGCGTGCCGTTGACGGCGGGGCGTAGTATCGCGGTCGACTCGCGGAGCATTCCGCTGGGTGCGCCGGTATTCCTCACGACCACATGGCCGTTGTCCACGCGCCCGTTGCAACGCCTGATGCTGGCGCAGGATACCGGAAGCGCCATTCGTGGCTCCGTGCGCGTCGACTTTTTCTGGGGATTCGGACCCGATGCGGGCGAGCAGGCGGGCCGGATGAAGCAGCCCGGCAGCCTGTGGCTGCTGTGGCCCAATGGCGAGACGTTGCCGGGAGACTGAGCGAGCGTATGCGTTGCGCTTGTGCGCGCAACCGCCGTGACGAACAGATTTCCTTTGCTTGCAGCGATCATGCCTCGCCCCGGCGCCTGCCGTCTTTGGTGAGACCGTACGCCGGTCCTTTCGGCGCAATCATCGGGCCACGGAATCTGGCCCCGCGCGCGGCGATGGCTTTCATTTGATTCCAGTCATTGAACGGTTTGCCGGATTGTGCGAAGCTACACATGTGGATCAGCCGCTTTGCGGCGGCGCGAGCCAGGCATAAAGCGCACAAACGCCCCATTGCATGCGGGGGCCGGGAGAGGAGCCATGAGCAGAGTGCAGCAGCGGAGCCAATCCGGAATGTGGAGTATCTGCGCGAGGCTGCTCCTGCTCGCGCTTACTATCGTTTCTTTCCATGCGCAGGCCGTGACGATAGCGGCCGGGCGGTTCCACGAACTCTGGGTCAAGGACGACGGGTCGCTGGCGGCGTGGGGCCACAACGCTGGCGGTCAGGTCGGCGATGGCAGTTACATCGACCGGTCGTTTCCGGTTCCGATACCAGGCTTGACGGGTCTCAAAGTGGCGCTTGGCGCGGCGGCGGGCGGTTCGCTCCACTCTCTGGCGCTCAAGACCGACGGTACCGTGTGGGCATGGGGCAATAATGCCTACGGACAAGTGGGTGACGGCACCAGCTACTCGCGTGCATTGCCGGTGCAGGTTACCGGCCTGACGGGCGTCGCGGCGGTTTCCGCTGGAAACAACCACTCGCTGGCGTTGAAGGCCGATGGCACCGTGTGGGCCTGGGGCGATAACGACGACGGGCAACTGGGTGACGGCACGACAACCGGGCGCATTGTCCCGGTGCGTGTTTCAGGGCTCTCCGGCGTGATCAGCATCGCTGGGGGCAGCGCGCACTCGCTTGCGCTGAAAAGCGATGGGACGGTATGGGCGTGGGGAAACAACGACTACGATCAGCTTGGCGACGGCTCGACGACGTGGCGCGCCGCGCCGGCGCAAGTCGCGGGCCTGACCGGCGTCGTCGGAATCTCCACGACCTACCTTCATTCGGTGGCCCTGAAAGCCGACGGCACGGTATGGACGTGGGGCTACAATTTCTATGGTGAATTGGGCGACGGGACGACGACCTCACGTGCCCAGCCGGTTCGGGTAACCGGCCTGACCGGCGTCGCGCAAGTGGCCACGGGCGGGTACGCGTCGTATGCCCGCAAGTCCGACGGCACGGTAATGGCCTGGGGCGCAAACTACGACGGACAGCTGAGTGACGGCACACTGACGGACCGCCACGCGCCGGTCGCGATGCAAGGCGTCACGGGCGCAGCCCTGATTACCGCGGGCGTGAGCCATGCGGCCATTCTTCGCACCGACGGATCGGTATGGTCGGTGGGCCAGAATGTTGTCGGACAACTCGGTGATGGCAGCATCGTCCAGGCGCCCGCGCCGGCACAGTTGAACGCGGTTTCGGTGGCGCGGCTGGCGCCCGGCAACAGGCATGCGCTGGCCCTGCGCACCGATGGAACTGTCGTTGCATGGGGCGACAACAAAAGAGGTGAACTGGGCGACGGCACCTATGTGTCGCGCGGCTCGCCCACCGCCGTCGCGGGGCTGACCAATGTCGCCGCGATCGCGGCGGGATTCCATTTCTCGATGGCGCTCAAGTCCGATGGCACGGTATGGACATGGGGGGACAACAGTTACGGACAACTTGGGGACTCCACGCCCGTCGGACGCGCCAGCCCGAGCCAGGTTCCCGGCCTGACGGGCGTCGCGGAGATTTCCGCCGGCGACTCTCACGGCGTTGCGCGTAAGGGTGACGGCTCCGTGTGGGCGTGGGGCTTCAACGACTATGGTCAGCTCGGCGATGGCACGACCACCGGCCGCAGCGCGCCAACGCGCGTCCTGTCGGTCACCGGGCCGGCTGCCATCGCGGCGGGCGGTGATCATACGATGATCCTGCGCACCGACGGCACTGTCGCATCATGGGGCCGCAACGATTTTGGCCAACTGGGCGACGGCACCAATATCAACCGGACGGCGCCGGTGACCGCGAGCGGACTCGCCGGTATCACCGCGATCTCCGGGGGTGCCTGGCATTCGCTGGCGCTCAAGGCAGGCGGGACCGTATGGGCCTGGGGCTACAACAGCAACGGCGCCCTCGGAACGGGCACGTATCTGAATTCGAATATCCCCGTCCAGGCGGTCGGCGCTGCAGGCGTCGTCGCGATTGCGGCCGGGGGAGTGCAGTCGATGGCCTTGACCAGCGACGGCGGCGTGCTGGCGTGGGGTGGCGGCGGCGCAGTCGGCGATGGCACGGAGCGCGACGCGCTGTACCCGAGCGCGCTGTCATTCATTGGTGCCGTCGACAGTATTGCCGCGGGATTCAATTTCACGCTGGCACTCACGCGCACCGGAACGGTGACGGGCTGGGGCAGCAACTACAGCCAGAAACTGGGCATACCATTCCCCGTCCAGAGCTCTGCGATCCTCAAGACCCGGGACCCGCTGGCGGCATACGCTGGGTCCGACCTGGTAGTCGAGTTTTTCAATCCGACGATCAAGAACGGCGCGGGGACACCGAGCGTCGGCCATTATTTCATTACGGCCGGATCCGCCGAAGCCATTGGCATCGATAACGGCGCTGCGGGGCCCGGCTGGCAGCGGACCGGGCGCACCTTCAGGGCGTGGAACGATTCGGCCAAGGCGCCCTTGGGCGCCGTTCCCGTCCGCCGGTTTTATACGTTCATCTCGAATAGCCATTTTTACTCGGCAAACCCGGCCGAATACCAAAGCCTGCTCAACCTGAATCCGACCAACAACGCGAATCTGGGTTGGTCCTACGAGGGTATCGCGTTTTACACTGTGCTGCCACAGGGGACCGTTTGTCCGGCTGGCTACTATCCGATCTACCGGTCGTACAACAATCGCTTCGCGCAGAACGATAGCAATCACCGGCTCACGCCGAGTTGGATCGATTGGCAGCGCAGCATTGCGTTCCTCGGGTATGCGGACGAGGGCACCGCGTTCTGCGCGCCAGCCAGCAGCGAAACTGTTGCCGACCTGCACGCGTGGTACACCTATCCGGGCGCGGAGGTGCAAAGTGGCGGCCAGGTCGAGGCAATATTTTTCTTTTCCAACAACGGCCCCGGTGCGGGCGATGGCGCGCGCGTCTACGTGGCGCTGCCACCGGAAGTTTCGGACTGGTCCATTTGCTACAATACCGCCGACCCGAATTGTCAGGCCTCGGTCGCCAACCTGACGTTACTGCGTTCGGGACAGTTGATCGCCTCCTGGCCCGCCGGCTACATACTGACGGTGTTGGCCAAGGGCACGGCGCCACACGTAACCTCCGGCGGAAACGCAACGCTTACATTCGCCGCGCTGGTCACATCCGGTTCGGGCGCGCCCGATGCCAACCGCGCCAACAATGCGCCCTCGACTGCGCGGACCCTGGTCAAGGCGCCGCAGGTCTGCAATGTTGTGGTCAACCCCACCGCGTTGTCGCTGGGCCCGGCTGCGCAGGGTGCGCAGATCGCGGTTCTGGCGGGCGCCGGCTGCACGTGGACGGTGCAAAACAGTTTGCCCTGGCTCGCGGCGTCGCCACCCACCGGCAGCGGCAACGGCACCGTAATCCTCACGCCGCAAGTCAACACTGTGGCGGCGGCGAGGAGTGGGACGCTCCTCGTCGCCGGGCAGACGGTCGCCGTGACGCAATCAGGGGTGGCGTGCACCTTTTCCGCGAACCCGCCCTCGCTGACGCTCAATGCTAGCGCCCAGACCGCGCAGGTCGCGCTGGCGGCCGTCACCGGCTGTACTTGGACGGCCCAGAGCAGCGCGCTCTCCTGGTTAACGGTCTCGCCCTCGACTGGCAGCGCCGGAACGACACTGACACTTTCGCTCGCCACTAATTCAAGCGCAGCCTCGCGGACTGGTGCCATCACCGTGGGGGCGCGNNGGGGCGCTCACCATTCCGGTGGCGCAGGCGGGCACGGTCGAGGTTGCCACGACCCCGTCGCCGCCAAAGGATCCGTGCGCAACCATAAGCCTGCAGCGGGCTGGCGACCAGATGCCGGCCGAGGGGTTGTCCGGGGACAGTTCGGTCGCAGTGCTGGCCGACTCCGTCTGCGCGTGGAGCGCGCAAAGCAATGTGTCGTGGCTGAACGTGACCGCAGGCGGCACCGGTGTCGGCAACGGGACGATCAAGTATTCCGTGCAGGCCAATCCCGATCCACAACTGCGCATCGGCACCATCAACACGGCTGGCAAGTCATTCACCGTCACGCAACAAGCGCGCGACACTACCGCCACCACCGGCAGCGACAGCGGCGGCGACAGTTCGGGCGACGGTGGCGGTGGCGGCGGCTCGGGCGGCAGCGGCGGCAGTTCCGGCGGCGGTGCAGGGTAGTCATGGCCGGAGCGCAGGGCAAGGCGATGCGTTTCGTCGCGGCGATGCTGATCGTCGCGCAGGCGCTCGCCCCCGCGGCCGCATGGGCGCAAACCACACGCAGCACGACGCCACCGGCGCCCGTCCCCGCGGCCAAGGGACCGGCCCCCGCAGAGCCAGCTGCCGCGAGCCCGACCAAGGGACC
>PLYG01000029.1 GCA_003153335.1 Betaproteobacteria bacterium
TGCGCATTTCGGCGATCTTGCCGTCATTGAGCACCATGCCGCCGATCAGTTGTACGTCGAAATGCCGCTGCCCGAGAACCCGCTTGCTCGCCTCGCGGACCACGGCAAAGGCCTCGGGGAGACTGGCATCCAGTTCTTCGCCATTGGCGACCCGTTCCTTGAACGCACCCGTCCGGGCCCGAAGTTCGTCGTCGGACAGCGCGGCGGTCGCGGGTTCCAAGTCGTTGATCCGCCGGACCGCACGGCTGTATTGCTTGATCAGCCGGTCGTTCCGGCTGCCAAAGACCTTTTTGAGAAGATTATTGATCATACCTTGACCAGTTGGCGGTCTTTCCACAAAAAGCAAGGGGTGAGCGCTGGCTCACCCCTACCGGAGAATGCCTGAAAATTGTTTCAGCCATTGGCCCGCAAAAAGCGGGCGGGGTTCTGCGGCACTCCGTTCAAACGCACCTCGAAGTGCAGGTGCGGACCTGTCGACCTGCCGGTAGATCCGATTTCCGCGATCTTCTGGCCACGAACGACCAGATCGCCTTCCTTCACGAAAAGCTGCGATGCATGCGCATAGCGGCTGATCAGTCCATTGCCGTGATCGATTTCTACCATTTTACCATATTGGTCATGCCACTCGGCGGCAACGACCTTGCCGCTCGCCGCGGCCAGAACCGCGGTTCCCTTGTCGCCGTGAAAGTCGATTCCTTCGTGAAAGGTCTGGCTTCCCGTGAAGGGGTCGATGCGGTAGCCGAAATTGGATGTGTACTGGACGCTGTCCACCGGCGCGTATGAGGGCAGGAATTTCTTGTTCACGCTATCCTGCACCAGCAGGGCTTCAAGTACGCTCAACTGATCGGTGCGTTCCTCAGTGGTCCGGGTCAGCGCCTGCACTTCGCGGGCGAACTCTTCGACCGTCCAGGCCCGCGGCGGGAGCGACGATTCGGCGCCGCCGCGGCCGGGATTCTTGGCGGGCAACTCCTCCGGCTTGAGTCCCGCGATCTTGGCCAGCTTCTCCCCCAGGCCATCGAGACGCAGCAACTGCCCCTGCAATTCGCCGACCTTGAGCGCCATTGCGTTGAGGTGTTCTTCCATGTACAACTGCGCCCGTTGCGCTTCCTTGCGCTGATCGGAAAGAACAATCGCCTGCAGCCACGGATGATTGATCGCGGTGGCATAGCGCAATAGGCTGTAATTGAGCACCGTGGCCAGTCCGACCAGGAGAATGAACCCGATCAGAACGCCCAGTGCATAATGCCGCCAGGACAGGGTGATCGATCTTGTCTTGGCAAGATTGCTGGAAACCAGAATAATGTTCACTGGGTACTCCCCCGCCATGACGTTACATCACAGCATTTTGAACGACACATGATCCCGCGCAGGATGCAGCGCATCGTCACCGACGATCCCGCGCTCGCTGCGCTTTGGGATCGAACCAAGCCGTTGCGCGAACTGCAAAAACACTATGCCGCCTGCGTGCCGCCGTACTTGCGCACGGCGTCTCGCGTTGGATCCGTTGCCGGGGACGAACTCAAATTGTTCGCGGACAGCGGTGCGGCGGCGACCAGACTCCGGCTGCTTGCACCGGGATTGCTCGCGGAATTCCGCAGCAAGGGCTGGCAATTTAGCGCAATTCGGGTCGCCGTGCAAGTTCGGTCCCGGACTGAACCTGCGCCTAAGTCACCGCGAAAATCCCTGGACACCCAAGGTAAACAGTCGTTGCAGCGGCTGGCCGACCAGTTGCCAGAGTCCCCGCTGCAGGCTGCGATCAGGCGGCTGGCGAAGCTCAAATAGAGGAAGCCGGGAGGGTTGTTGCCGGCGTCCGGCCTGAGCAGGCTGCAGGTACTCAAAGGATCAGCGCAAAGCGCTCCAGCGCCATGAACGCCAGCACGCCAAGCATGATGAACACCACGTACGTCGCCGTCTGGAAGATAAAGCGCAGGTAGCGCCGGTCACGCGTGTAAAAATACATCGCGCCTGCTACCGCGAGCGAGATCAGCGACAGGACAAAGACTATGCGCAGCAGGAGCATGCACGTTACCAGTCTGCTGAAAAGCGTAGCGAGGATGGCCAGCTGCTAGGCCTCAGTTGGCAAATGAGGCGCGCAGAAACCGGAGCGTACTTAGGCGTACGTGAGGATTTCGAGCACCGTGCAACGACGCAGATGGCCACCGCAGTAGCTTTTCAACAGCCTGCTAGATCTCAAGGGACGTCGCACGCCATGACGGTAGTCGTTCCCGCGCTGACGGGAATCCAGTTCGCGAGAGGCCCGCAAACGCCGTCAACACAAACCTCGTAGTCCTGGACGTAGGTCGAGCGGGCGAGATGCAGTGCCGCTTGGGGCGGCAGAGCCGGCCGATAATGCCACGCACCGTCCCGCAACACCGCCCCGGCGGGCGGCTCCATGCCTGCCCCCGAGCCGCGAACGCGCGCCTCGGTCAAGTCGAGGTTACCGCCAACAACGCGGTAGTCCTCTTCCCAGCGGATCTTTTCGATCGAATGCGTCCAGGCCAGGGTGAACTGCGTGGTCGCGATGAACGCGTGCAGTGCACCGGCACCCAGGCAGATTCCCAGCACCGGCATTCACGCGGCCAGCGCGGCCCCTGACCTGCTCTTCCAGAAATGCCAGAGCAGAAAGGCCGCACCGATGGCGAAGCCCGCTTCATCGGTCCACGTGACCGCGGTGACCAGCAGCAGCGCGGCCCCGGCGCAAACGATACGTTCCCCCCAGTTCAGCGGCGTGCGCAGATAGCCGACCGCCGCCGCCCCCCACAGGCAGATCGCGACGACCGCCTTGAACACCATGTACACGGTGTCATACCACGTGCCGCCCTGCATCATCAGCGCAGGATCATAGACCGCCATGAACGGAATCACAAAGCCGGCGATGGCGATCTGCGTGGCCTTGAAGCCGATCTTGACGAACGACGCCTTCGCGATCGATGCCGCGGCGAGCGCCGCCAAGGCCACCGGCGGCGTCAGATCCGCCATGATGCCGAAATAGAACACGAACATGTGCGAAACAATCAGCGGCACGCCCAGCTTGAGCAGCGCCGGCGCCGCGATCGAACTGGTAATGATGTAGTTCGGAATCGTGGGAATCCCCATGCCGAGGATCAGGCACACGATCATCGTCAGCACCAGCGACAGAAAGAGGCTCTTCGCGCCCACGTCGAGGATGAAGCCGGCGAATGTGGTTGCCGCGCCGGTCAGGGTCAGGGTACCGATGATGATGCCGACGATCGCGCAGGCGATACCCACGGGGAGTGCCTGCTTGGCGCCATCGACCAGGCTCGAACGCATCACGTGCAGGGTTTCGCGCCCACCCTTGATCACGAAATTGATCGCCACCAGCAGCGCGACCAGGCCGATCACCACCCAGATTCCGAATTTGAGGAAGGCGCTCGCAACCACGCCGATCGCAATCCAGAAAAAGAAGCGAAACGCCATGGGTCCAATGCCGGCGGCAATGCCCGCGCCCAGAATGAGCACCGAAGTCAGCGCCAGACCCGTCATGCCGGCGAACATCGGCGTGAAGCCGTCGAACAGCATGTACACCAGCGCCGCCAGCGGCAGCAGCAGGTACCAGTTATCGACAATGGCTTTCCACGGATTCGGGCACTGGTCCTTCGGCATGCCGAGCAGCTTGGCACGCCCCGCCTCGAGGTGCACCATCCAGAATGCGGTCACGTAGTAGAGCACCGCCGGGATGACCGCCGCCTTGCAGATCTCGACGTACGGGACATTGAGCGTCTCCGCCATGATGAAGGCGACCGCGCCCATCACCGGCGGCATGATCTGGCCGCCCATGCTCGACGTGGCTTCGACGGCGCCCGCGAACACCGAGCTGTACCCGAAGCGCTTCATCAGCGGAATCGTGAACTGGCCGACCGTCAGCACATTGGCCACGCCCGAGCCGCTGATGGTGCCCATCAGGCCCGAAGAGATCACCGCCACCTTCGCCGGACCGCCGCGCGCGTGGCCGACGAATCCCAGCGCGACGTTGTTGAACAGCCGGATCATCCCGGCGTGTTCCAGAAACGAACCGAACAGGATGAACAGGAAGATGTAGGTCGCCGACACCAGCACCGGAATTCCGTAGATGCCCTCGGTGCCGAGATAAAGCTGGGACACGATCTGATCGTAGGCAAACGGCCGGTGCGCGAGCACACCGGGCAGATACTCGCCGAACATCCCGTAGGCGAGAAACGCCGCGCAGATGATGGGCAGTGCGAAGCCCACGACGCGCCGCGCCGCTTCGAACACCAGGATGACGACAATGGTCCCGACGACCAGATCGATTGTAGTCGGGTCGCCCATCCGCTGGATGAGTTCCGTTTCGAAAACCCAGTGATAAAACGCGAGCGTGGCCCCGGCGGCGGCCAGAATCCAGTCGTACCACGCCACGCGCTTCAGGTCGCTCTTTTGTGACCGGGGGTAGAGCAGGAAAATGATCAGCATCAGGAAGCCCACATGCAGCGATCGCGCCACCTGGCTCGACAGCGGGCTGAATGCGGCAATGAACAGCTGGTAGCTCGAAAACGCCAGCGCCGCACCCAGCAGCAGCAGGTGCGAAATCCCGCTCAGCATCCGGCGCTGCCCGTACTCCTCGAACTCCGCGGGTTCCGGATGCACGATAGTCTGTTCCACCGGATCCACCGGCTGGTGCTTGTCTGGCACGGCTCTCTCCTTCTGACCCGAGCTCGCAGGCTATTCCACTACGCCGGGCCGGCTTTTTTGCGATTCGGGCGGCGCAGCGGCTTTAGTGAATGTATCAGCGATGCGCCAGCCCCAGCGTCAACTGCGCCGCGCTGCGCTCCGCACGGCGCCTGGCCGGAATCCTCACTTGAGCAGGCCGACTTCCTTGTAATACTTTGCGGCGCCCGGGTGCAGCGGAACGGGGAGGCTCTTGATGGCATTTTCCCGCTTGATTTCCTTGGCCGCACTGTGCGAGGCGACTAACTGGTCAAGGTTTTCGTACATGCTCTTGGTCATCTTGTACACGATGTCGTCCGGAACACCTTCATGCGTCACCAGAAAATTCTGGATCGTAATCGAGGGCACGTCGCCATCCTGGCCTTCATAAGTCTTGGCCGGAATCATCGCCGGCAGATACGCGGCATCGCCAATCTTCGTAACGACCGCCGCGGGCACCGCGACGACGACGATTTTCATGCTGGTCGCGAGATCGCGCAATGCCGAAACGCCCAGCCCCGCCGACTGCAAGGTCACGTCGAGCTGGCGGTTCTTCATCAGCTCGACCGACTCCCCGAACGGAAGGTATTCGACCTTGGCGAAATCCTTGTACGTCAGCCCCGCGGCCTTGAGCACCGCCCGCGCGTTGAGTTCGGTGCCGGACTTCGCGGCGCCAACCGAAATGCGCTTGCCCTTGAGATCGGCCAATGTCTTGATCCCGGACTCGACGCTGGCCACGATCTGAATGTAGTTCGAATAAATGCCGGCGATCGTGCGCAGCTTTTTCAGCGGCGTCTTGAATCCCGCCTCTTCGTCGCCTTTCCACGCATCGGACAACGAATCGCCCAGCGTAAACGCGACTTCCCCACGCCCCACCTGCAACAGATTCAAATTTTCAGCCGAAGCCTTGGTCACTTGCACCGCGCTCTTGGCGTCGGGAATCGCCTTGGTGTAGATCTGGGACAGCGCCACGCCAAGGGGGTAGTAAACACCGCTCGTCCCGCCGGTCAGAATGTTGATGAATTGTGCCGACCAGGCAGCCGGCGCGATGGCCAATGCCAAGGAAACTGCGGCAATTCGAAGCAAAAGCACGGGTATTCTCCTGAGTGTCGGGCGGATCGTGTGTGTCCGCCTGCGGTGTGTAATGATACGCCAGTTCGACTGGCCGACACGCGGTCGAGGCTACTGCACGACACCTCACACAAGCTCGCCGCGCAAGACCGGCTTGACCTCAATGGCACTACCTAAAGCTTCGAACAATGGCCGTAGGATAGGTCGAGCGCAGCGATACCCATCCTACCCACGGCGTTCATCGATCGCGCAGCGCTAATGGAATAACCAGGCGTAATGCCGTGTGCGTGGCGGAGAACGAAACGACCTTGTTGTCGA
>PLYG01000368.1 GCA_003153335.1 Betaproteobacteria bacterium
TGCGCCTTCCGCACGCGCCGACGCGCCGATGCTGGGACCGCAATCTCTACGCGCTGAACGCCGAAACCGGCGCGCTGATATGGAAATTCCAGACCGGCGACGACACCGACATCTACAACCAGGTCGGCATCGCCGGCTCCGCAGCGGTCGCCGGCGGCACCGTGTTCTTCGGCTGTCGCGACGGGCACTTCTATGCGCTCGACGCCAGGACCGGCGCCAGGAAGTGGGCCCACGACAACAAAAAGGGATGGGTGATCGCGTCGCCGGCGGTCGAACGTGGCGTCGTTTATTTCCCGACCTCCGATGGCGAACGTTTCAAGGCGCTCGACGCGGCCACGGGCGCCACGATCTACGACATCTCGAACAAGGCCGTCTCGTTTTCGTCGCCCGCGATCGCGCAGGGCACGGTGTTCTACGGTTCGTCCGACGGTTGGCTGCATGCGGTCGACGCCTCGACCGGCCGCATCAAAGCCGAATTTCAGACCGATGGATCGAGGGCCAACGCCTCCAAGTACATCGATCGCGACGGCCACATCGACAACGCGGCGCTCTATCCGGATTTCACGCTCGATGGCATGATTATCGGCCTCGACCGCATGTTTTCGCTCGGCTCGGTGCTCTCATCGCCGGCGGTGGTCGACGGAGTCGTCTATTTTGGAAGCACCGATGGAAACGTCTACGCGATCCGATAGACCCGCGTACGAAGGAAGCTGACATGGCCAGCGTGATGAAGGAAAGCGGCGCCTGGGAAGACGCGGAGCCGGGGGTACGGCGCAGAATCCTGCAGGCGCAGGGCGGGTTGATGCTGATGGAAGTACAGTTCGCTGCTGGCGCCGCCGGCTACCTGCACAACCACGTCCACGAGCAGATCAGCTATTGCACGGCAGGACGCTTCGAGTACTCGCTCGATGAGCGCGTCCACGTGCTTGCGCCGGGCTGACTCCATCTATGTGCCGAGCAACGTCCGCCACAGCACGAAAGCACTCGAGGCCGGCACGCTGATCGATGTCTTCACGCCGGTGCGCGAGGACTTGCTGCACCGGTAGCGAGCGCGATGCGCAGGTCGTATACAATCTAGGCAAGCGCGGCGCCTGCCCGAAACCGGTACGGGCCCCGCATCGGGTCCGCCGCCGGCATCCGACGGCAGGGCCTTCCCGTTGAGATTCCCGCATTGAAGGCGATTCATGTTTTCACAATGTTCGATCCTGCCGCGCCGAAGCAGTCGGATCCCGAGGGCTCCGCAGCGTCACCGTCGGCGCCCGGCCGGATTGCTGGTGATGGTCGCCATCGCTCTGGCGAATCCTGCGTTCGCCCAACGGCCGCCTGCCGCGGCCGTCGGCCCCGATGGCTTTCTGGCCTTGCCGCAGAAAATCAGCCTTCAGGAGCTGGGGGGTCTGAAAGCGAGTGCGGTCGACCCTTCGGCCGGTGCTGCCTATGATATCGACATCCAGGGTGGCATGCTGATCGTAAAGTACTCTAACAGCGAGATTGCGCGGGGGTTCCTGGCTGAGAGCGACACCGCGCGCGAGGTCTGCTACGGATTTGAACGCGACGACGGCCGGCTGAAGGAGGGCTATTCGTTGTGTCAGCCCCGCGAAGATTTGGTCCTTACCGCCCGCCCCCGGGCAAAGGACGGCTATTTCGCATCGTTCAAGGCCGGGGCGCTATATTTCAAGATGACGCTTCTCGACCGAAACTATGGCGACAACGAATCGGTCTATTCAGCGGCGATGCTGAGGCCCCGCAAATAGAGCTCGGCGGTCGCTTACTCCCCACGGCCGCGGTCCTGAACTACCTGGTCACGCGCGAGGGCGTCAGTGACGACGTCATCTACGAGATCACCAAGGCGCTATGCCTGTCGGCGTGCTCGGGGCGCCCCGGATTATTATTTCCCTCTGCGCGAAGGACCCTGCCGCTGCTCTTTCGTGGCAGGTATTGCAGTTCAACACGCCCTTGCGGGCGTCACGGGAGAGATCACGAACGCTATACAGTCCGGCCACCAGTCGCATCTTATTCAGCACGCTGAAGTGGTAATTCTTGAACATCGGCAGGCTCGTAATGCGGAGCGGCGTAGACTGATCCGACAGCCGGTAGAGCAATTGCTTCGATCCGAGAAAGTCGCTGCGATCAGCCGCGTTGGTGGTCAGAAAATCGCGGATATGTCGCAAGCTCTCCGGGTCGAGCGACAGCGTTTCGCCGAAATGTTCATTGGATTTCGTGAGCAGAGCGTCCCAGGATCGCGCTGGTAACATGCCCGGCAAATACGCAAAGTGACAGGTGCCGCATTCGCTCTGATACTTGGCATCCGTAACGGGTGCGAAGCCTCCGTTCGTGTAAGACTTCGGATCGAAGTACCCACGAGCTGCTTCAACCGATCCGGTGAGCAGCAACAGCAGCACCGCTCCAACCACGCACTTTGCTTGCATTGAGCTCCGCACTCCGATAAAACGACGAATGAATCTGTGTCGCGCCGATTGGTGTCGCGCGCGCATCGCGAAAACTGTATCAGACTGCCAAGCCTGTGTCACCCGACGTCGCAAAGGCTACGAATTGGCGTGGGTGGATCTGGTGAGCGGCGACGCGGCGCTTGCGGTGGCGCTGAACGCTTCACTGGCGCGCGGCCAAATCCGAGACCGCACGTCAGAACGTCGCCCCGCATGAGCTGCTGCATTCCAGGCTTATTTCTTGCCGCCGTCGCGAAAAGCTTCGTCGGTGACCGAGAACCGCCGCTCGGTAAAGTTGCCTTTCGGAGCCAGATAATGGCAAACGCCGCATTCCGCGAGCGTCTTGGGCCGCGGATTGCCGCCCCACAAAGGATCGAGCACCGCGGCGTGGAGTCCGGCGATATACGGTGTGGCCGTGATGCGCGATGGCGTCTCGCCCGGTCGCAGGGACTGCATGATCTGGAATGACTCCTCGTTCTGCGCGTTGTCGGCAGCGTGCGCGACGAGGTAATCATGGATATGCTGTTGCGTCGCGGCGTCGAGCTGGGCCGAATCGCCGAAATGATCCTGCAGCGAACCGACGACCTTGGTCCAGGATCGCGCCGGCAACAGCTCCGGCGGATATGCCATGTGGCAGCTCCCGCATTCCTTCAGATACCCCGTATCGGCGATCGGAGGAAAAGTTTTCGGTGCAGCGACACTTTGCTTGACCAACGTCGGCTGGCCGATCGCCAGCAGCGCCAGCAGCACCGCCGCCAGTCTCCTTTTACGATTCATCTTGATCTATCTCCTGTTTAGCGCGATCGAATCATCACCAGGACGTCCCCTTTTTCCTGCGGGGTGCATTCGCGTCCCAGTGTCCATTTACAGTTCCGCAGCAGCCACTTTTCGATATCCGCCCGGTTCGACAGGCGCTTGGGATTGACCGAGGGGGCCAACGGCTCGATGAGCTTGCCCGTCGTTGCATGTTTGCCCGTCCGGCGCAGATCGGTGCTGTGGCACAGGCTGCATCGCCTCACCTCGCCCGATTTCTGGTCAGTCACCGGATGATCCCAGAATCGTTCTCCCGCCTGAGCGGAGAAGTTGCTCGCCCCTTGGGCGGTGTACTCCTTCAGTAAATCGTCCACCGGATCCGCCGACACATTCCGCGCGCCGGCCATCGCCAGTAACGCGCCCAGCAGGATCCCGCTGCCGATGATGTAGCTCCGGCTCATGTGTCATTGCTCCGGGCATTGACCGGAGGCTTGCCGATGTGGATCGCGCCCGGCTCGAACGTGCCCTGCTCCGCATCCAGATGGCAACCGCCGCAGTCGATTTTTTTCACACGTTGCCAATCGGCGTCTCCGACTTCGGCGTGCCGGCGCTTCCAATACGGGGTTTCGGTGATCTGCAGCGGCGTACTGGCCGCCGGCGTTCTCGATGCGATCTTCCAGGCCGCCGGCGTTTCGGCGTGCTCGGCGGAGTGCGCGCCGGCGAAGGAGGACAGCGATGCGACGACTTGGGCATCGAGCGCGAGATCCTCGCCGAAATGGTCGTGCTGTCGTGCGAGCAGCGCCTGCCACGAACGCGCCGGCAAGAGCGATGGATGGTAGGCGAGATGACAGCTTTCGCACTCGTGCTGCCATTGCGCGTCCATCGCGAGCACGGGGCCCGCGAATGGAAAATAAGGAACCTCACGCGCGGCCTTGAGGTAGCCGCGGAAATACCAGGCCGCGAAGCCCGCCAGGACCACGAGCAACGCTATCGCCGCATTGCCCGCGAGCGACACCGACTGCTCGTTTGCCGGCGCGCGCTTGCGGCCGCCGATCATCGCTGCGGGAAGGTTTTCCCGATCGGAAAGACTGCCTACGACGACGCCGAGAATATGCACCGCGACGACCGCCAGCATCGTCCAGGCGAGGACTGAGTGCACCTCGCGTAGCGCGTCACCCTGCGCGAAAGTCAGCAAGCCCTGCAACGGTCCCTGCTGCTTCTCTCCACCGAGCGCCGCGACGCCGCTCAGTACCGACAGCGCCCCGAGCGTCAACACGATGAAGATCGACCAGCTTCCGGCGGGATTGTGTCCGACGAAGTGGGCCTGGCGACGATGAAGAAGGTCGCGCAGATAGCGAAGCGCGGCGAATGGTCCGTAGGCGAAGCTGGTAAAGCGCGCCCAGCGCGTCCCCACGAAACCCCAGACGACGCGAAACGCGATCAGCCCGCCGATCACATAGCCGAAAAAGACATGAAAATCGAGATAGCGCGCGTCGTCCTGCGTCAGCCATTCGATCACGAACGCCGTGGCAAGAAGCCAGTGGAAGATGCGCGTCGGCAGGTCCCAAACGACGACCCGTTCAACGGCTTTGGTCGGCGCCGACATGCCGTTACGTATCGTCCAGCCTATCGCGCGCGCCGCGCATGCTGCCGCCGCGTCGCGACGGGACGAATCCACCACTTTGCGCCGTCATACCAGACAAACCATTGCTTAAGGGTTGTTGCCCGTTGGTTGCAGAACCCGTTGCGTCGCAGTGCCACTTTGTTCAGGCAACAAAAAGGCCCGCTGCCACCCACGGCGGCGCGGGCCCAGGGGCGACTTTCGTCCGCCCCGCGATCAACGTGTTCGACTACGTTTGCTTCTCGAACCGGCGTCTAAAAGACCTTCGGGCCCGGGCCGTCTCAACAACGAGCCGGCCCGAAGGGAGGAGAGACGCTTTATGCCGTTGCAAACAATCGCCTAGAAGTTGTACTCGACGCCCATGCTCCAGCTGCTCGACTTGACCGGGCTGCCTCCCGATTCCGCAAACACCGTGTTGTACGACGGGAAACTGAAGGTCCAGTGCACGCTGACGTTCATCGCCGGATTCCACAGCAGCGCAAGGGCCGGGGAGTTCGCGTGGCCGAAGTCGGAGGTGACGCCGGTCGGGCTCGTGTATTTGTAGCCAAGGTCATGGGCGTAGGACGCCTGGAAGCCGTAGGTGCGCAGGTAGAAGTAGCGCAGATACACGCCGATATCATCGCGCTTGGCGCTCGCGCCGCTCTTGTAGTTCTGCTTCGTGCCGTTGCCCTCGATCAGGGCGACCCAGCTATGCGGCCCGCGGTCGGCCGCCGTATGTTCGATGCGCCAGCTATACGTATTGAAGGTGTCGACGATCTCGACGGGTGCCCCGGACACCGAGCGACCGCCGAGCGTGTTGCTGAACGACAGCGTCGAGTCGGTCACACCGGGAGGACAGACCGTCGGGCAGATGTAGCTGGACTTGGTCGGCGTCAGGATCGATGCGTTGTCGTTGCCACGGCTATACTCGACCGCCAGCCACAGGTCGTTCTCGGTCTGGCGCAGCGGGTTCCACGCGACCGCGTAGTATTGCTGCCAGCCGTTCGACCAGCTCGCGTTGGTGACGCCGGTATTGGGCGCGAACTGGATCCACCACTGGTCGTTGAGGAACGCATGCAGGCTGATCGTGGCCATGTTCAGGGAATGGCCGTCGCCGCCTTGCCCAAGGCTGAAGAAGCGCGGGATGCCCGTCGGGAACAAGAACTCCGACACGACATCGCCTGGCTCGTTGCCGAGCGACATGCCGATGAAGCTGTTGTCGTTGATCGACATCGACGTGGCCAGCCGGTATTCGTCGTAGGCGAAGGTGTTTTGTCCGGTTGGCCCGGGATTGGCGAGCGTCACCGACCTGAGGGTGTCGTTGCCGAGGTAGCCGATCTCCGTCCACAAGCCCAGCCAGTCGGTGATCGCGCCGGTATAGAACAACGACATCCGCGCCAGCGGGGTGGACGTGACGTCGCTCTTCACGCCGCCGCTCTTGGACTGCGACGCGAACTCCGAGACCAGCCGCGCCGAGAAGAAGTCCATCGCGTTGAGCGCGAGGTAGTCGCCGCCGTATTGCGGCTCGCCCTCGACCGTGTTCCCCTCCGCGCGGATCCTGTCGCGAATGACGGGAATCATATAGCCGCGCATCTGGAAGATCCGCGCCGTCCGTGTGAAATTCGGCACGCTGTCCGTTCCGATATGGCACGTCGTGCACTGCATGCCGGTTTGCCGCGCAAAGGCCGGTACTGCCTGCGACTCGGTCGCCAAGAATGGCAGTGCGCACACGAGTGCGGCTGCCGCGAGCTTGACTCCGTTCTTAAGATACTGCTTCATGAATCTCCTCCAGGAGCGAGTGTGTTGAGAGGCCGTGTGAGTCAAGTCGCTTATTGCTGCAGGTCGGTTTTCAGAAACTGCACGAGTTCGTCGGCGTTAGGAACCAGCTCGACACCGAACGCCGGCATGTTCGGGAACTGATCGTGGTACAGGCGCGCACGTCCCGTGCGTCCCTTGCGGATGACGTTGATGATCACGGCCGCCGGCGCGTTGATGATGAAGGGATTGCCTTTGAGCGCCGGAGCGAGCTTGGGAATGAGGTGCGCCGCACCCTCCCCGTTGACACCGTGGCAGCCCCCGCAGCGCAATCGGAAGAGGTTGCGAACGTTCTGGTGCTCACCCGGGACCGGGTTGTTGATAAAGTTCGCCTGTTCCGCCGCAACGGGCACGCTAACGGCCAACAAGCCCGCAACCATCGGTACTGCAAGCAACGCCAACTTAGTCTTCACTTGTAACCTCCTTTGGGCAAATGCGTGCACTGCGTTGTAATGATCTTGCGTTGCAATCCCGCGATTCAGCGGCCCGCGACCGCCGATATTTCGATCAGCGCGCCGCGCGGCAGCTTGGCGACTTCCACGACGCTACGCGCCGGCAGCGACTGGCGGAAGTACGGCTGATACGCACGGTCCATCGCGTTCAGATTGTTGATGGCGGTGAGATAGACGGTGACCGACACGAGATTCGCCATCGTCAAATGATTGCTTTCCAGAATGGCGCGCACGTTCTCCAGAACGCGCTGCGTCTGCACTTCGATCGATGCGTCTGCGTCGAACGCCCCGGTCCTCGGATCCAGCGCGATCTGTCCCGAGATGAACAGCAAGTCGCCGTAGCGCGCAGCCTGCGTGTAACCGCCAGGCGCTGCCGCGGCGGCTTGCGGTGACGGAGCGGCTTGCGCTGCGGGCGCCGCTTGCGCCACGGTCGCCGGACGCTCGCGCATCCCGGGAGCGTCGCCCCGGCTCGCGACCTGTGCCGGCGGCGGGCCGCCGGCGGCAGGAGGTAGCGGCTCCTCCCTCGGGGGCGGTGATGCCGGCGTGTCCTGCCGCTTGCCGATCACACCGGCACGATTTTCGATCGTCTCGGGCGAGTCTCCGGGAGCGTTCTTGTAGAGCACCGGCCGGCCGCCCACTGTCATATCCCTCAGACTGCCAAAGCCCGAACAGCCGGCGACCAGCGCCAGAGCCGCCAGATACGACATCCACGCACCGGCGCGCCTCATGGCGGAAAACGAAACACGACTCAACTTTTACTCCTCCAGTGGCGCTTGTCATCACGTGTCCCGAATGCGATTTATTCGTTTGCATCGTAATGGTGAGTCGAAAGTACAGGGACCGCCCCGGGCACGTCAACGCGTTTCACCTTTCTCGCGGATTTCGGCGCTGCAACTGTACACAAAAGACAACAGTGCTATTCCTTGTTGCAGTGCAACACGAGATTGCGCTTCGGTTTGCGACTGCGCGCGCGAGCCATTTTTTAGCGGAGTTTTTCGCAATGCAGCATAAATTGTCCGCCGCCGGCTCGACACATCTTCTTACAAATAACGCATCCCGAGACCGAAGTTTCTTGCGCCAGGCGCGTGCTCTTCGCTTAGTGGAAAGCGTTTGTTGATTGGCGGAGCACCCGCCGTTATCCCCAGGTGCAACGAACACGCGTCATGCATTTACTTGAGGATCAGTCGAGCACTGTTTGCAGCAGATCACCGGGCACCACCGATCGCCTCCTGCCGCAGCGACGTGCGCCGTCTCTTCGATCTCCTGGACGAGCCTCGCTATGGACCGATCGAGGGGATCGGTTGCCGGCCAGGCGCGGACCGGCTGCTCAGTTGGCAACGAGCGTCTGACGGGTATAATTTTATGGCCGGGACGAGTTCTGGTTTCGGGTAGCAGAAATTGATTCGTTTTTGTGGTCGGTCCGGGAGGATCGTCGCGCGGGATGGCAGCCGGAGCGGTAGCGCTGGCGCGATCCGTCAAAGGTCTTCGCGGCATAGACGATGGCTCGACTCGTGCAGCCCTAGCCGAAGGAGAAAGAAAATGGATGAGCAAGCGAAGGTGTCGCGCCGTTCGATACTGCGGGGCGCGGCGCTGCTGGCAGGCGGTACGCTGGCGGCCGGTGTGATTCAGATAAAGCCGGCGTATGCGCAGAAGGCAAGCAAGGAGGCGGTGAAGTATCAGGAGTCGCCCAATAATGGGCAGAAGTGCGGCGACTGCACTTATTTTCAGGCGCCGAGCAGTTGCGGTGTGGTCGACGGGGCGATCAGCCCGAACGGCTGGTGCTCGCTGTACAACAAGAAGTCTTGATCGGCCGGCCGGCCGCCTCACCGCGGCCGGCCGCATAAGCTTCGCTGACCGGGACGCGACGCGGTCTCCACCGATCGTTGCAGCGCCGAGGCTCAGGCGGCCGCGACGACGAGCCCCGGAAACATCTGCGCGAGCAATCGCTCGCCGCCTTCAAGCACGTAATAGCGCAAGGCTTCCGCCGCCGGCGAGAGCAGCTTCGCGCGCACGTGCACGACCTGCCAGCGGCGCACCAGCGGCAATCCATCGACGTCGAGCACCTTGAGCAGCCCGGTCTGGACTTCCAGTCCGGTCGTGTGCAGCGACAGGAATGAGACGCCCATGTTGGCTATCACGGCCTGCTTTATCGTCTCGTTGCTCGCCATGATCATGATGGACGCCGGCTTGATGCGCACGTCGGCAAAATAGCGCTCCATCGCCGCTCTCGTGCCCGAGCCCGGCTCGCGCACGATAAACGGCTCGCGGTCGAGCAGTGCCGCCGGAATGTGAGGCAGCGCGGCCAGCGGGTGCTCCGGCGCTGCAATCACGCCGAGAGGATGCGCGGCGAACGGCTCGACCCGCAGGTCGAGCTCGCGCGGCGGCGTTCCCATCACCGCCAGGTCCACGTCGCCGCGCGCCAGCAGCTCCGAGAGCGCTTGCCGGTTGCCGACCTCGAGCTTGAGGTCGAGGCCCGGATGCTCGCGCAGAAAACCGGCCAGCAGTCGCGGCATGAAGTATTTCGCGGTCGACAGCACGCCGACGATGAGCCGGCCGGTCTGCACGCCCCGAAGCCGCGCAATCGTGTCTTCCGCGTCTTTCAGGTTCGTCAGCAGGCGGCGCGCGTGGACGAGGAAGTATTCGCCCGCCGTGGTGAGCGAAATCCGCCGGCCGGCGCGCTCGAACAGCGGCACCTCCAGCGTGGCTTCGAGACCGGCGACCTGCATCGAGACCGCTGGCGGCGACAGATGCAACTCCTCCGCTGCCCGGGCGAAGCTCATGTGGCGCGCGACCGTCGCAAACACCTGGAGCTCGCGCATCGAGATACGAAGCATAAGCTTTACCTTAATCTAACGCTCATTAATTCTGACTTTACCTTAATTCTTGGCCCACATACAGTCCTCGCATACAGGAGAGCACGGATGAACGGGCGAGCCGAGAACGAAGTCATGTCAGACCCGCGCCAACGCTACCGCGCGGGGGTGCTCAAGTACCGGCAGATGGGCTATTGGCAGCCCGACTATGTGCCGAAGGATACCGATCTGATCGCGCTGTTCCGGCTGACGCCGCAGCCGGGCGTCGATGCCGAGGAGGCGGCCGCCGCCGTCGCCGGCGAATCGTCAACGGCGACCTGGACCGTCGTCTGGACCGATCGGCTGACGGCCTGCGACAACTACCGCGCCAAAGCCTACCGCGTCGACCCCGTACCTAACACCGGCCCCGGCACGGCGACCGAGCAGCAGTGGTTCGCCTACATCGCGTACGACCTCGATCTGTTCGAGCCCGGCTCGATCACCAATGTTTCGGCGTCGATCATCGGCAACGTGTTCGGCTTCAAGCCGCTCAAGGCGCTGAGGCTCGAGGACATGCGGATGCCGATCGCGTACCTGAAGACGTTCGACGGACCGCCGACGGGGATCGTCGTCGAGCGCGAGCGCCTCGACAAGTTCGGCCGTCCGCTGCTCGGGGCGACGGTGAAGCCCAAGCTGGGGCTGTCGGGCAGGAACTACGGCCGCGTCGTGTACGAAGCGCTGAAGGGCGGCCTCGACTTCACCAAGGACGACGAGAACATCAACTCGCAGCCGTTCATGCATTGGCGCGATCGCTTCCTCAACTGCATGGAAGCGGTCAACCGGGCGCAGGCGACCAGCGGAGAGGTGAAAGGCCATTACCTCAACGTCAGCGCGGCGACGATGGAGGACATCTACGAGCGCGCCGAGTTCGCCAAGGAGCTAGGCTCGATGATCGTCATGGTCGACCTCGTCATCGGCTACGCGGCGATCCAGTCGATGTCGAAATGGGCGCGCAAAAACGACATGGTGCTGCACCTGCATCGCGCGGGCCACTCGACCTACACGCGGCAGAAGAACCACGGCATGTCGTTTCGCGTGATCGCGAAATGGATGCGGATGGCCGGTGTCGATCACATCCACGCCGGCACGGCGGTCGGTAAGCTCGAGGGCGATCCGTTGACGGTTCAGGGCTTCTACAACGTCTGTCGCGAGTCGAACAACAAAGTCGACCTCGCGCGCGGCATCTTCTTCGAACAGCCCTGGGCGGGACTGCGCAAGATGATGCCGGTCGCTTCTGGCGGCATTCATGCCGGGCAGATGCACCAGCTGCTCGATCTGTTCGGCGACGACTGCGTGCTGCAGTTCGGCGGCGGGACGATTGGCCATCCGCAGGGTATCGAGGCGGGTGCCACCGCGAACCGCGTCGCACTCGAGGCGATGGTGAAGGCGCGCAACGAAGGCCGCGACATCGCGCGCGAAGGCCCGCAGATCCTCGATGCCGCGGCGCGCTGGTGCGTGCCCCTGGCACAGGCGCTCGGGATCTGGAAGGACGTGACGTTCGACTACACGTCCACCGACACACCCGACTACGCCGTTACGCCGACCGCGTCGGCGTGAAGGAGAGCGCCATGCGAATTACCCAGGGAACATTCTCCTTCCTGCCCGACCTTACCGATGAGGAAATCCGCGCGCAGATCGAATACGCGCTCTCGCAGGGCTGGGCATGCGCGGTCGAATACACCGACGATCCGCATCCGCGGAACACGTTCTGGGAGATGTGGGGCCCGCCGCTGTTCGACCTCAAGGACGCCGCCGGCGTTCTGGTCGAGGTCGTGGCGTGTCGCGCTGCACAGCCGGAGAGCTACGTCAAGGTGACCGCGTTCGATTCGACCCTCGGCTTCGAGACGACCCGACTGTCGTTCATCGTGCAGCGGCCTCCCGCCGAAGCGGGCTTTGCACTCGATCGGATCGAGGGTGCGGGCCGCTCCCAACGCTACGCAATGCGCAGGAAAGATGCGGATGGAAAGCGCCGCTGATCGCCGCAACGGCGCGGTCCCGCCCGGCGCAAACGCGCCGGCTGCTTCGATCGTCGCGCCGCCGGCAGACACCGTCGCGCTCGATGCGCTTTTTCGCGACTCGAACATAGGCGAAACGCTCGATCGCCTCGACCGCGAACTGGTCGGGCTCGCCCCGGTGAAGCGCCGCATCCGCGAGATCGCGGCGTTTCTGCTGGTGTCCCGGGCGCGCGAGCAGATCGGGCTTTCGACCGGTGCACCGGGTCTGCACATGTGCTTCACCGGCAATCCAGGCACCGGCAAGACGACGGTCGCGATGCGCATGGCGGCCCTGCTCCACGGCATGGGCTATCTGCGCAAGGGGCATCTGGTGTCGGTGACGCGCGATGATCTGGTCGGCCAGTACATCGGTCACACGGCGCCGAAGACCAAGGAAGTGCTCAAGAAGGCGATGGGCGGGGTGCTTTTCATCGACGAGGCGTACTACCTCTACCGTCCGGAAAACGAGCGGGACTACGGCCAGGAAGCGATCGAGATCCTGCTTCAGGTCATGGAGAACCAGCGCGACGACCTGGTCGTGATCCTCGCCGGGTACAAGGACCGGATGGAAGCGTTCTTCCGCAGCAATCCCGGCATGTCGTCGCGGATCGCGCATCACGTCGATTTTCCCGACTACGACGACGAGGAGCTGTTCGCCATCGCCGCGCTGATGCTCGACAGCATGCATTATCGCCTCAGCGCGTCCGCACAGGACGCGCTGCACGAGTACGTCGCGCTGCGCCGTGCGCAACCGCATTTCGCCAACGCCCGCTCGATGCGCAACGCGCTCGACCGGGCGCGGCTGCGGCACGCCAAGCGGCTGTTCGAGGAACGGGAAACCCCGCTGTCGCGCGACGCCCTGATGACGATCGAGGCCGAGGACATCCGCGCCAGCCGCGTGTTTGCCAGCGCGGGTGAACCGCAATGAGCATCGAGGCCCTGATCTTCGATCTCGACGGCACGCTCGCCGACACCGAGGAGACGCACCGTCAGGCGTTCAACTACGCGTTCGTGCGGTTCGACTTGCGGTGGGAATGGAGCAAGTCGACCTATCGCGAACTGCTGCACACGTCGGGCGGCAAGGAGCGCCTGACGCACTTCATCGAGTCCATGCCGGCATCGCCCGCGGAAAAGGCGCGCCTGCACCGGCTCGTGCCGGCGATTCACGCCGCCAAGGCCGAGCTCTACACCGAGCTCATCGCCGACGGGCGTTGCCCGCTGCGCCCGGGCGTGCGCCGTCTGCTGGGCGAGGCGCTCGGCGCCGGTCTCGAGCTCGCGATTGCCTCGACGACCTCCTCAGCCAATGTACATGCATTGCTGACGCGCCATCTCGGCAGCGGGGCCGCCCGATGGTTCAGTAGTATCGTCTGCGGCGACCTGGTGGCGGAAAAGAAGCCCGCTCCGGACATCTATCTGCTCGTTTTGTCGACGCTCGGCTTGCCGGCGAAGTACTGCGTGGCGTTCGAAGACTCCGCCAACGGCTTGCGCGCCGCAAAATCCGCCGGACTGTTCACCGTCGTGACCGCCTCGCAGTGGACAACGGGCGACGATTTCGACGACGCGGACCTCGCGCTCTCCTGTCTCGGCGACCCGGACCATCCGCTGTCCGGCGTCGAGGCCGCGGCGGTGGGCGGACCCTGCCTCGGCCTCGCGCAACTGCGACACCTGCATGCCGCCGCGATGGCCGGCGCGCCGTCGAACGAGGCCCGGGCATGATCGCGCGGTGCGCGCCGGAGGGTCCGGCCGTTCTTGCGTCGCCGGCAACCGCCTTGCGTCCGCGGAAGGCCTGACTCCCCGGCCATGCTCACCGCCCGCACTACGCTCACCCAGTTCCTGATCGAGGAACGTCGCCGCCACCCGAGCGCGAGCGGCGAGTTGAACGCGCTGGTCCTCGACGTCGCGATGGCGTGCAAGGCGATTTCCCGCATCGTCGCTCATGGGACGCTGCGCGACGCGCTGCGCGGTCTCACCGGTGACAGCGCCCACGCGGAAACGCCGAAGAAGGGCGATGTCCTCGCGAACGAAATGTTCCTGCGCAGCAACGAATGGGGCGGACATCTGGCCGCGATGCTGTCGGAGGAGATGGATTTGCCGTACGCGATACCTTCGCAGTATCAGAAGGGCGGGTATCTGTTGGTGTTCGACCCGCTCGACGGATCATCGGACATCGACGTCAACATGTCGGTGGGCAGCATCTTTTCGATCCTGCGCGCCGGCAACCCCGGCGTCGACGCCGTCGCCGCCGATTTCCTGCAGCCCGGCACCAGCCAGGTGTGCGCCGGCTACGTGATCTACGGCCCATCGACGATGCTGGTGCTCACGGTCGGCACCGGAGTGCACGCGTTCACGCTCGATCCGTTGCTGGGCGAGTTCATCCTTACCCATGCGGATCTGGCGATTCCGGCTGCGACGACCGAATTTGCCATCAACGCATCGGCCAGCCGCTTCTGGGAACCGGCGGTGAAGCGCTACGTCGACGAGTGCCTGGCAGGAAAGACAGGTCCTCGCGGCAGGGATTTCACCATGCGGTGGATCGCCTCGCTGGTCGCGGAGACCCATCGCATCCTGATGCGGGGTGGCGTGTTCCTGTGTCCGCGCGACGCCACGGATCCGGTGCAGAGGGGCCAGCCGCACCTGCTCTACAAGGCAAATCCGATCGCTTTTATCGTCGAGCAGGCGGGAGGACGCGCGAGCAATGGCCGCGAGCGGGTGCTCGACATCACGCCGCAAGCGCTGCATCAACGCGTCGGGTTCGTCTTCGGATCCCGCGACGAGGTCGAGCGCGTCGAAGAATACCAACGCAACCATAATCTGCGCGAGTTCGAAGCGCCGCTGTTCGCCATTCGCGGGCTGTTCCGCGCCGTCGGCTGATCCGGAGGGGTACGCCGTGTCAGTCAAGCATCCGATTGTCGCGATCACCGGCTCGTCCGGTGCCGGCACGACGTCGGTGATGCGTACGTTCGAGCAGATCTTCCGTCGCGAGGGCGTCACCGCCGGCTTCCTGGAGGGCGACAGCTTCCATCGTTACAACCGCGCCGAAATGAAGCAACGGATGGCCGACGCGCTGGAGCGGGGCAAGGACAACTTCAGTCACTTCGGGCCGGAGGCAAACCTGTTCGAGGAGCTGGCCGATCTGTTCGCCACGTACGGCGCGACCGGGAGCGGGCGACGGCGCAAATACCTGCACGATGCGGAGGAAGCCCGGCCCTTTGCGCAGGAGCCCGGCACGTTCACGCCGTGGGAGGATCTTCCGAAGGACACGGACCTGCTGTTCTACGAGGGTCTGCACGGCGCGGTGATCACCGACAAGGTCAACATTGCGCAGCACGTCGATCTGCTCATCGGCGTCGTGCCGGTCATCAACCTCGAGTGGATCCAGAAGCTGCATCGCGACAAAGCGACGCGGGGCTATTCGACCGAAGCGGTGACTGACACCATCCTGCGCCGGATGCACGACTACGTGCACTACATCTGCCCGCAGTTCACGTACACGCACGTCAATTTCCAGCGCGTGCCGGTCGTGGATACGTCGAACCCGTTCGTCGCGCGCTTCATACCCACGCCCGACGAGTCGATGCTGGTGATCCGCTTCGCCAATCCGCGCGGCATCGATTTTTCGTACCTGCTCTCGATGCTGAACGGCTCGTTCATGTCGCGGGCGAACACGATCGTCTGCCCCGGCGGCAAGATGGACCTTGCGATGCAGCTCGTCTTCACGCCGATGATCTGGCGGCTGATCGAGCGCCGCAAGCAGGCGCTGGGCGGATGACGATGGAGCCGATGATGAGCGTCGAAATCGTCGATCGTCCGGCGGCGGAAGCCGCGCAACGCGACACAGTGAACGTGCTGCGCGCACTCGCGATGGATGCGGTGCAAAAAGCCAACTCCGGCCACCCCGGGATGCCGATGGGCATGGCCGAGATCGCCGAAGCCCTGTGGCGGCAACAGCTGCGACACAACCCGGCGCACCCCACATGGTGCGATCGCGACCGGTTCGTGCTGTCGAACGGTCACGGCTCGATGCTGCAGTACGCGCTGCTGCACTTGACCGGCTACGACCTTCCGATCGAGGAGCTGAAGCGCTTCCGGCAGCTCCATTCGAAGACCCCCGGGCATCCGGAATATGGCGTGACGCCGGGGGTCGAGACGACGACCGGCCCGCTCGGCCAGGGCCTCGCCAATGCGGTCGGTATGGCGCTCGCCGAAAAGCTCCTCGCGGCCGAGTTCAACCGTCTGGGCTTCGACATCGTCGATCATCGCACCTACGTGTTCCTCGGCGACGGCTGCCTGATGGAAGGCATTTCGCACGAGGCCTGCTCGCTCGCCGGGACGCTGGGCCTGGGCAAGCTGATCGCGTTCTACGACGACAACGGCATCTCGATCGACGGCCGCGTCGAAGGCTGGTTCACCGACGATACGCCGAAGCGTTTCGAAAGCTACGGCTGGCACGTGCTGCCGGATGTCGACGGACACGATGGCGAGGCGCTCCAGCGCGCGATCGCCGCCGCCGGGACGGTCACCGACCGGCCTTCGCTGGTCTGCTGCAAGACGGTGATCGGCCAAGGCTCGCCCAATAAAGGCGGATCGCACGAGGCGCACGGCGCGGCGCTCGGCGAGAAGGAAGTCGCCGCAACGCGTGCGGCCATCGGCTGGGACCATCCGCCGTTCGCGATTCCGCCGCACGTGTACGAGGCCTGGGATGCTCGGGAGCGCGGTGCGGCAGCGGAGGCAAGCTGGCAGCACATGTTCGCCGCCTACGCGCGCGTCTTCCCCGCGGAGGCGTGCGAATTCGAACGCCGTATGAAAGGCAAGCTGCCGGAGATCTTCAGCACACGCGCAGACGAGGCCCTGGCGAAGGCGAGGGTCAAGGCGGAAACGATCGCGACGCGCAAGGCTTCGCAAAACTTCCTCGAGGCGCTCGGGCCAGTTTTGCCGGAGCTGGTCGGTGGCTCGGCGGATCTCGCCGGATCGAACCTGACGCTGTGGTCGGGCTCGAAGNNGGCATGGCCGCGATCATGAACGGCGTCGCGCTGCACGGCGGTTTCATCCCTTACGGCGGCACGTTTCTCACTTTTTCCGACTACTGCCGCAACGCGCTGCGCATGGCCGCGCTGATGAAGATCGGCACGATCTTCGTCTTCACCCACGATTCGATCGGCCTGGGCGAGGACGGGCCCACGCACCAGCCGATCGAGCATGCGGCGACGCTGCGCCTTATTCCCAACATGGACGTCTGGCGCCCTTGCGACACCGAGGAGTCGATCGTGGCGTGGACCGCGGCGATCGAGCGCCGGGACGGTCCGAGCAGCCTGCTGTTCAGCCGGCAGAACCTGCCGTTTCAAGCGCGCGCAGCCGAGGCGGCCGCGAACGTGCGGCGCGGCGGCTACGTGCTGGTCGAGCCGGGCGAACCGCCCCGCGCAGTGATCATCGCCACCGGCTCCGAGGTTCCGCTTGCGGTCGAAGCGCAGAAGTTGCTCGCGCAGGCCGGGATGCCCGTGCGTGTCGTCTCGATGCCCGCGACGACGGTCTTCGATCGGCAGGACGAGAGCTATCGCGAGCGGGTGCTGCCGCGCGACTTGCCTGGCGTCGCCGTGGAAGCGGGTGTGCCGGATTTCTGGCGCAAGTACGTCGGGCGCTCGGGCGTGGTAATTGGCATCGATCGCTTCGGCGACTCGGCGCCGGCGGGCGAGTTGTTCCGCCATTTGGGCTTCACGGCGGAGCGCGTGGTGGAAGCAGTGAATGAGGCAGTCAGGCGGCGCGTGGAGCGTCATCGATCGACCGGAGCCGGCACCCCGAATTAAAGCAGATGATCCGCTCCGGCTTTATAGGCGTGATAATAGGATATGAACTTGGACACGCAACTCGACAGCGAATCGTTTTCACCCGACGCGCCCTTTACGGCGTGGCGGCGCAGGATTGAGGAAATAGCCGGCATGGAGGCGGAGCTCGTCGCGCCGGGCGAGTCAAGCTTCAGGTCGAGCGTGCGGAATCGCGACCTTGGCCCGCTGACGATCCTCGAGTTCGACGTCGAACCCTACCAGGTCCGCCTCGCCTCGAAGCTCGGATCCGCCCCTCAGGAGGAGCGGCTCGTTCTATGGCTTAGCATCGACGGCACCGGCTGGGTGGAACAAGGCGGCGTCACCACCGAGCTCGACCCGTCGATCCTTTGCGTCTATGGCGCCGATCGTCCGCGTACCTTCGCCTTCACGACACCTTCACGCGGCATCGCCCTGCTGATGCCGCTCGATCCGGTTCGTCAGGCGCTCCATGGCTGGGAGCTTGCGCTGCCGCTCAATATCGATTGCACGCGCGGCCCGGGCGCGGTGCTCGCCGACGTCGTCCGCTCGCTGGCGCGCCACGCCGACGATCCGGGCGAAGGCATGGTCGGGCTGTCCGACGTTCTGGTCGGCTTGCTGGCCGCGGTCGTAAGCGTGCTGCCCGGGTCGCTGCGCATGATGCCGTCACGGCTCGAGGTATTTCACAAGGCACGCATCAAGAGGTTCGTGCTCGAGCACTTGCGGGATCCGGCGCTCGATGTCGACACGGTGAGCCGGGCCGTCGGTTTGTCGACGCGTTACATCCACAAGCTCTTCTCGAGCGAGCCGGAGCGGCTGATGAAATGGGTCTGGGCGCAGCGGATTGAAGGTACGTGCAACGAGATCGAAAGGACCGCGTTACGCCGCAAGGCCATCAGCCAGATTGCCTTTTCCTGGGGCTTCAGCGGCCCGGCGCATTTCAGCCGATCCTTCCGCAAGCGGTATGGCGTCTCGCCGATCGAATATCGCGCGCGCGCCGGAGTCAGGTCGAAAGGCGCGCCCATCGCGGAATGAAGCTGGCAAGCCGGCTCTTTTGACGCGTATAATTTTTCAGCCAGGACGAGTTCTGGTTTCGTGTAGCCCTAGCCTAAGGAGAAAGAAAATGGATGAGCAAGCGAAGCTGTCGCGGCGTTCGGTGTTGCGGGGCGCGGCGCTGCTGGCAGGCGGTACGCTGGCGGCGGCAGTAATTCAGGTCAAGCCGGCGTATGCACAGAAGGCAGCCCAGGCCGCAGTGAAGTATCAGGAGTCGCCCAGCAACGGACAGAAGTGCAGCGACTGCACCTACTTCCAGGCGCCGAGCAGTTGCGGCGTGGTCGACGGGAAGATCAGCCCGAACGGCTGGTGCGCGCTCTACAACAAGAAGTCTTGATCTGCCGACCGGCCGCGTTACCGCGGCCGGTCTCGAACCGCTCCCGGCAATCGGCCGAAACGACGCTTACCCGGACCGGCTTGTTCGATTTACCGCAGATGATGCATGTCCTGGCCGAGCATTTCGGGCGTGATCAGCGTGACGCCGCGATCGGTGACAAAGAAACGCTGGCGGTCTTCCACCGGATCGAAGCCAACTTTGAGCCCCGCAGGGAGAGTGCAGTACCTGTCGACGACGCACTTTCTCAGCGTGACGTTTCGATGCAGCTCGACATCGGGCAGGACTACCGAATCTTCGATGCTGCAGTAGCTGTGCACATGAACGTTCGAGAATAAAAGCGAGCGTCGCACCGATGATCCGCTGACGATACAGCCGCCGGACACGAGCGAGTCGAACGCTGCGCCGGTTCGGTCCGGAGTCTCGAACACGAACTTGGCAGGCGGCAACTGCTCCTGATAGCTCCAGATCGGCCAATGTTCGTCGTAGAGGTTCAGATCGGGCGTGACGTGCGTGAGATCCAGGTTCGCTTCCCAGTATCCATCGATCGTGCCCACATCGCGCCAGTAAGGGCGCCCTTCGACCATGTTGACGCATGAGTCGGCGAAGCGATGGCCGAAGACGCGGTAGCCGCGCGCGATAAGGTGTGGAATCACGTTGCGGCCGAAGTCGTGAGCTGATCGGGGATCGTCGGCGTCGCGGATCAGCTGCTCGTACAGGAACGACGCGTTGAAAACATAGATGCCCATGCTGGCCAGCGCGATGTCCAGCCGTCCTGGCGCCGGCTTCGGCTGCGCCGGCTTTTCTTGGAAGTCGACGATGCGGGACTCGTCGTCGAGCGTCACCACGCCGTACTCGCTCGCTATGCCAATCGGTACTTCGACGCAGCCGATCGACACGTCGGCGGCTCGGCCCACATGTTCGGCAAGAAGCCGCGCGTAGTCCATCTTGTAGACATGATCGCCGCCGAGGATCAATACGTGCTCCGGCGCGTGGCGGCGCAGAATATCGAGATTCTGGTAGACCGCATCGGCGGTGCCTTTGTACCAGTCCGACGTGACGCGCTGCTGCGCCGGCAGCAGTTCGACGAACTCGCGGAAGCGCCCGTCGAGAAAGCTCCAGCCGCGCTGCACGTGACGGATCAGGCTCTGCGCCTTGTACTGGGTGCAGATACCGATCCGGCGCACGCCCGAGTTGACGCAGTTGGAGAGCGAAAAATCGATGATGCGAAATTTGCCGCCAAACGGGACGGCCGGTTTCGCGCGCCAGTCGGTCAGCGGTCCGAGGCGGCTGCCGCGCCCCCCCGCCAGCACGATCGCGAGCGCGTCGCGCGCGAGCTGCGTCATCAGCAAGCCTTGCGGGTCCCGCTTGGCGGGGCCATAGCCGATCTGCGCGGATTCCTGACCGATGGTCATCGCTTACACTCGATGTTTTCGTCGCCTTACGATCCCTTATCGTATCTCGTTTACGTGCCGGCGGGATTGTTGTCTCTCGGCGCGTCGATATTGCAAGAAGTACAAGCATCCAGCTCGCCGGACACCGAATGCTGATCTGTTATATTCGAAAGGGTTCGGCACCGACTTAAGGTCAAACGGGCGCTTTCCGGTGTGGACGCGCGTAGCGATCGAATAAGCTCAGCCCGACGTTGCCCTTGCCTCCGCTTCGCATACTCTACGCAACGCCGGAATGCGCGCCGCTGGTCAAGACCGGCGGGCTCGGCGACGTCGCGGGCGCGCTTCCGGTCGCCCTGCGTCAGATCGGACTCGACGCGCGCGTGCTCTTGCCCGGGTACGGGCCCGTACTTGCCGCGTTGCCCGGCGCACGCATCGCAGGGCGCATCGAAGCCATCGCGCGGCTTCCCGAAGCGCGCCTGCTCGAGGCCGAGTTGCCCCACGGCGTGCCGGCGTGGATCGTCGATTGCCCCGCGCTCTACGACCGCGACGGCGGTCCGTACCAGGACGCCGGCGGCGGCGACTGGCAAGACAATCCGCTGCGCTTCGGCCTGCTGTCGCACGTCGCGGCCCGGCTCGGCTCGACTCAGAGCCCCGTCGCGTGGCGTGCGCAGCTCGTTCACGCGAACGACTGGCAGACCGGACTCGCACCGGCGTACGCTGCACTCGCGCTCGGCGGCGCAACACCAAGCATCCTCACGATCCACAATCTTGCGTTCCAGGGCAGCTTCGCGCCCCATTGGGTCGCCGATCTCGGATTGCCCGCGACAAGCTTTGCTGTCGACGGCATCGAATACTATGGCCGCATGTCATTTCTGAAAGCCGGGCTCTTTTTCGCCAACGCCATCACGACGGTCAGTCCGACCTATGCCCGAGAAATCCAAAATGAGGCAATGGGCATGGGCTTGCACGGTCTGCTTACGACACGTCGCGACAGTCTCACCGGGATTCTGAACGGTATCGACACGACGGTCTGGGATCCGGCGAGCGATACATTGATCCCCGAGCGATACGATGCGACGACCTTGGAGCACAAGGCCGCCAACAAAAGAGCGTTGCAGGTTCGATTCGGCCTCGATCCGCTTCACGACATTCCGTTGCTGGGGGCGGTGACCCGCCTGACGCCGCAGAAAGGAATCGATCTTCTGCTCGATATCGTGGACGCCGTCCTGGCGCTGCCGGCCCAGATCGTCATCGTAGCAACCGGAGACAGGGCTCTCGAACAGCAGTTGCGCACGCTGACGGCCGCTCGTCCCGGCCACCTGGGGAGCTTCATCGGCTTCGACGAAACGCTCGCGCACCTGGTCGAAGCCGGTGTCGACGCCTTCGTCATGCCGTCCCGCTTCGAGCCCTGCGGCCTGAACCAGATGTACAGCCAACGCTACGGCACGCCTCCGATCGTTCACGCGACCGGCGGACTGGTCGATTCGGTTGTCGATTGCACGCCGCAATCTGTTGCCGCCGGCACAGCGACCGGGTTCAAGTTCCTTGCGCCGAGCTCCGGAGCGCTGTTGCAGGCGATCGAGCGTTGCGTTGCCGCCTATCGCGATCCCGTCGTCTGGGATGCGCTGCAGCGAAACGGCATGGCGCATGACTTCGGCTGGGCCGCCGCCGCGCGGGCGTACGCTGCGCTTTACGAACGAATCGTGCCGCGCTAGGGCGTTCCATTCCGGCGCGCGAGCAAACGCCTGGACGCTAGCTGGCCGCCTCGCTTCGCTTGACGCATCTGGCGGCGCAGCTGCCCTTCGGGATCGAGCGCATGCTTTGCATCGATCAGCCCTTGGACCGCGCGCCGCCCGAGGCGGACGATTCCGGGTCCGAGAATGCGCCCGACGACGTCGCTTGCGTCATGTACACGTCGGGGTCCACCGGCGCGCCGAAAGGCGTGGCAGTTTCTCACCGCGCAGTCGTCCGTCTGGTCTGCGGCACGGACTACGTAGCGCTCGGCCCGGACGACGTGATCGCACAGCTGGCCAACCCGGCGTTCGATGCTGCGACGTTCGAGATCTGGGGCGCGCTGCTCAACGGCGCGCGTCTCGCCGTAATTCCGCGCGAAGTCGTCCTGGCGCCGCGTGCGTTCGCCGCAAGGCTGGAGCACGAGCGCGTTACCACGGTGTTTCTGACGACGGCGTTGTTCAATCACGTGGCACGCGAAGTCCCCGCAGCGTTTGGCGGCTGCCGCACCGTGCTGTTCGGCGGCGAGGCCGTCGAACCGCAGTGGGTCGAGGCCGTCGTGCGCGCCGCCCCGCCCAGACGCCTGCTGCATATGTACGGGCCGACCGAGGCCACGACCTTCGCTACCTGGCACGACGTCCATGCCGTCGCGCCAGGTACCGTCACGATTCCGATCGGCCGCCCGATCGCCAACACCGAGGTCTATATCCTCGACGCACACGGCGAACCCGCACCGGTCGGTGTCCCGGGAGAAATCTATATCGGCGGCCCCGGGCTCGCGTGTGGCTACATTGGCAGGCCCGAACTTTCGGCTGAGCGATTCGTGCCGCACCCTTTCGCCGCGGAGCCGGGCGCGCGCTTGTACAAGACCGGCGATCGCGCTCGCTTTTGCGCTGACGGCTGCATCCAGTTTCTGGGACGTTTCGATCGCCAAGTCAAGATCCGCGGTCACCGCGTCGAGCTCGGCGATGTGGAAGCCGCGATCGAGAGGCTACCGGAGGTCGAAGCTGCGGTGGTCGAGTTGCGTGGCGACACGACGGAGTGGTCCACGGCAGCGGATGGAACTTCTCACCCATGCCGAGAAAACCACCGAACGACATTACCGCATAAATCGCGCGACCGCTGACCTTGTCAATCATGATGTCATCGACAGTGCCGAGCTTTTCCCCAGCCAAATTGAATACTGTGGTCCCCTTGACCTTTTACCCTGCAATGAGGCTTCCAGTGGTAATGGAAGTTGGATCTGTCATGTTGGAAGTTGCATTTGTCATAGTCAAACTCCGTTAGTTGAGTAACATGTCGCCCGACATCGAACTAGCGAGCAAATGCTGGAGGTGAATTGCGTGCAACACTTTTCTTCGACTAGTACGTCGCCGCGCATTATTTCTTGCTGGCCCCGGTTGTGACCTGCCTGGGGATTTTCGTAC
>PLYG01000267.1 GCA_003153335.1 Betaproteobacteria bacterium
TTGGGGTCGTGCGGTTGAAATTCCTGTCCTTGCGGGCCACAACAACATTCATCAATTCCCCACCTATCTGAATGGGTTGGCCGCCCGGTTGAACCATCAATGAGGCAAGTACCGTGCGCAAGATTCTGGATCCCCTCGGCGAAGTTACCCAGCCGCCGCGCAGCGCCCAAGGATAGTTGGGGTCGTGCGGTTGAAATTCCTATCCTCGCGCTCATTGGCCGTTCAACCCCGCGAGCATCATCCAAAGCTCGCGCGGCGACTTGATTGGCATTCCGCTGGCGTTGCCGATATCGAGCAGCGCTTTGTCGCCGGTGACGAACACGTCCGCGCCGGCGGCTGCCGCGCAAGCGACGATTGCGCCGTCCACTGGATCGGCAATCTCGTGACTCGGAGCGCCCGCGGCGGCCATGACTTGCGCATGCTGCCTGAGCAATTCGAGGTACGCGTTGATCGTTGATCGCGGCAACCGGAATTTCCCCGCGAGTGCGCGATCGAGTTCGCTCAGCACCGCTTCGGAGATAAGCAATATGTGGTCGTCAATGACGGCTTCGAATACTTCGGCGCACAGGCCTCGGGTCCCCAATGCGCTCGCGAGTACGTTGGTATCGAGAAAGACCCTCACGATACTTCGCGGAATACGTCTTCGTCGGTCAGATAACCCGCCGCTGCCGCATGGGGCATGGCCCGGCTGCGCAATTCGCGAAACCGCTGCACGGCGAACTGCCTACGTAGAGCTTCGCGCGCAACTTCGCTTTTCGGACGGCCCGTGCTCTTTGCCAGGCGTGCGAGTTCTCGTTCAAGCTTCTGGTCCAGACGAATGGTCAAAGTACCCATGAATTTCTCCGCTCCTGTGCGTGTAAGACATTGTAACACGCACGCGGTTCGCACCCTTTCGTGACAAATCCGCCATGGATGAAGCCCAGAAAAAACTGCCGCTGCCCTTGGGCATTCGAAGATGAAAATCCACGGTCGACCGGCGTGCAGCACCCAAGGATACTTGGGGTCGTGCGGTTGAAATTCCTGTCCTTGCGGGCCACAACAACATTCATCAATTCCCCACCTATCTGGATGGGTTGGCCGCGCCGTTGAACCATGGGGCGGGCAAGTGATCTAATATTGAAGCTTCGCCAAGGGTATGCTCGATTGTGGCACGCGCCGAGACCGGGCACCACGCACAGCGCTGATGAAGGATGGAGACTCGGATGGACACGCATCATCGCTTGACGGTTTTCGGCATTGTGCTTGTCCTGTCCGGTTGCGCGGCACTGAATACGGACAAGGAACCGTTGCGCATCACGCCCAGGAGCGAGGTGGCGACCTCGCCCGTGGTCAGGGAAGTGTTGCCGCAGCTAGTTCAGCCAACCGCCCCGCCCTCGGCGCGCTCGCAAACCCCGGCCAACGCAAAGACGGATGCGCCCGGCACTGCCCCCACGCTCGCCAGTGTCGCGCCTGCGCTGCCGCCCGCGGTCGCACCAGCGGTCGCCGCACCGCTCCTCGTTCCGCCGGGAACGCTTTATGTGTGCACCGCGACGGTCGACGGCCAGATCCAGCAAACCGCGATCGAGTTCGAGCCCAAGGTCAAGCAGCTCTGCGGCAGGCATCCCGAAATGGGCGTCTGCCAGTATGAGCGCGAGGCTTGCCGCGCGAGCGGCGGACGTGTCCACACGGCCACCGGCACCGAAATCACCAGGCGGACCGAAGCCGAATACGACAAAAAGGTCCTGCGCGTGCGGTTTCGCGCCGGATGATCATTCCGAGAAGCTGCAATCATCGAAAGACAAGCATGTTCAAGCTGCAAGTACAGGATGACGACAACGACGCCCGTGTCTGGCACGACGTCAAGGGACCGGATGGATCGCTGCTCACGTTCGACCAGGAGGCGGACGCCCGCGCCAAGCTCGAGGCACTCTACCCGGTCCTGGTCAAGCTGGAACGCTTTTCGGCCGGGTCGAAACGCACGCGGGTGCTCAACATTATCAAGGACGACGACGACGGCTGGAAGCGCTGATCCGCCAGGATCCGGGCCCGCGGTCGCAACACATCTCCACCATCCGCGTACAATGTAAACTTGTGGACGCAATCAGGAAGCGATGCGATGAAAGCGGTTCAATTGGCAAAGATCAAGGGTGCGAAGCTGGGTGACGGCAAAACGCAGCCCAGCAGTTCCGGACGGTTCGGTGAACGGATCGCGCCCGCCCCCACACGGCGCGAGCAACGCGCGGTGGAGCAGGCGCATGGCCTCGTGCCCTTCGCGGTCAAGCTGGAGGGCGACTTGGTCACGCAACTGCATGCGCTGGCCAAGGAGCGCAAGGCGACGCTGGACGAAATCGTCGCCGAGTTGCTGAAGAAAAGCCTGGCCGGCTGATCGGCTAGCCGTCGGCCGGCGTCGCCAGCCCCAGTTGATCCCACTCCGCACGGCCCAGCCGGCGCAACGTCTCGATGTTGTTTTCGAAAATCCTGTCCGTGTCGGGATAAGCCGCCACGGCGCGCTCGACACTGGACTCGCGCAACAGATGCAGCGTCGGATACGGCGAGCGGTTGGTGAAATTGTCGATATCGTCCGGTTCAGTGCCGGCAAACTGATAACGCGGATGAAAACTGGCGACCTGCACTTCGCCGGTCAGCCCCAGTTGCTCGACCGCCGCATCGGCGACGTCGAGGAAATCGTTGTAGTCCAGGAAGTCGCCCAGCACCCGCGGATGGATCAACAGCGTGGTCTCGACCTCGGCCGGATCCGCCTGCGCCAGCAAATCGAGTTCCTGCACCAGCACTTCGATGAGCGCGTCGGTGCTATCGGCGCCGGTCACCACGTAGCGAATGCGCTGGCCGGCGTGGACGCTCCGCGCGAACGGGCACAGGTTGAGCCCAATCACCGCCTTTTCGACCCAGGTGAGGGTGACTGCAATCACCGACTCAGAATCGACCGGGGGCGAACACGGCGAGTTGGGTGCTGATGGTTTCACGACGCGTGTCCGGTACGTGCTTCGCTATTTGACCATCAGGCTGGCCGAACCGCCCAGCCAGCGGTTTGCATCGCGGGTGAGCCATTCACTGGCCACCGGATCGCTTTTTACTGTGGCGTCGAGGTAGGCAGTGGTCACGCCCTGCACATTCCTGAGTTGAGTGGCCCACAGCCCGGCGATGTTGGGGCGCGCCGATAACATGTCAACGTCACCGCCCGGACCGCTGTCAGCGCCACCGCGAGCACCGCGGGCATCGCGTCCACTGCCGCGGTCGTTCCCCCCGGCACTGCCGCCGCCTGCGCCACCCGCACGGTGGCGACCGGAACTCTCCGGATCGCCACCGCTGCGCGATCCACTTTTTCCCTCGTCCCGCTCGGCGACTGGTTCATCCCGCCCGCCCAGCAACGAGTGCGGCGCCGCGGCCAGCAACAGCAAGTACTTCTGGCCCGGCGGCATATGCTCAAACGGCGCGCGGCGCACCGCGGCTGTAGTCACCAGGCCATAGGCATCGGTGTCGTCGGGACTGGTCACCGACAAAACCGGCATGTGAATTTCGCGAAAGCGCGCTTCGACGCCCATGCCGGCGAAATCGGCGTAGGGGCTGAGCGCGATGACGCTCTTGACCGCTTGCGGCGCCGGTCCGATTGCCGTATCGGGAGCGTTCTGGCCGGCGACGACCATCGCCGCCTCGGCGCCCAGGTCATAGCCGGCGATCGCGATCCGGGACACGTCGATCCGGCTGTAGGGACCGTCGCCGCCCTCGTGCTGGCGGCGGCCGGCCTCATCGATCACCCCCTGCAACGCTGCTAGCCGGGACGGGAAATTGCGCGGTGAAAAATGTTCCAGCGCAATCGCCCGGAAGTCGAACGCCCGCGCACGTTCCGAGGACCATACTGCTGTGCTTGCCGACGCCGGTTGCACCGACAACACCGCGTACCCGGCTTCGGCCCAGGTCCGGCGCCACGCCAGCCCTGCCGCGGACGTTTCACCGAGTCCCGGCAGATAAATGACCAGCGGATACGCGCCGCGCGCCGTGGGACTCAGCAGCGTGACATCGAAGTCCTCGCCGTGTATTTTCCACGTTTCGCGCGCTGAAACCGTCGTATGGTGCTGCCCGGAATGGTAGGCGCTTTGATCGGTTGCCCGCGGCAACGGGACCGGCGGCCCGACCCGGGTTGGCGAGGCGCAGCCTCCGCCGATTGCCGCAACGACCATGGCCGCCAGCAAGGCAGGCAGAACCGAACGACGACGCGCCAGCATCCGTTCAGCCGGGTCGCCGCACATTGCGCATCCATTTCCGAAGACAATCGACAAGGCTCGTCCTCAAGCGTTCTTCAGATACTTCGCGAACCACGCCAGCGTTTCGTCCCACGCCGCCAGCGCGGCACCTGCATTGAAGCGATCGCCGGTGTCGTTGTGAAAGGCATGGTCCACATCGGGATACACGATTTTGCGGAAAACCTTGGCGTTCTCTTTCATCGCCGCCTCGATCGCCGGGATGTTGGCATTGATCCGTGCATCGCGCCCGGCGTAAATGGCCAGCACCGGTGCATTGATTTTCGGCACCTCACCTGCCGCCACCGGCAGGCCGTAAAACGGCACTACTGCGCGCAACTCCGGGATCCCCACGGCCACGCGCCAGGTCACGCCGCCGCCGAAGCAAAAGCCCGTCATCCCGGCGCGGTCGCCGCGCGCGAACGGCTGCGCCTTGGCATAGGTCAAGGCGCTTTGGAAATCCTGCACGTGGCGGGCGGGCGGCGGCGGCCCGAGCAGCGCGGGGATCGCGTCGTAGCTGTGCTTGTTGGTCCCGCCTTCGCGCGAGAGCAGATCCACCGCGAAGCCGACATAACCGGCCTTGGCCAGACGCCGCGTGACGTCCTCGATATGCCGCGTCAGGCCGCGATTTTCATGGCACACCAGCACGATGGGAAAGCTGCCCGCCTTGGCCGGCCGCGCGATGTAGCCCATAAGCTGGCCATCGCCACCGGGAAACTGGATATTCGCCGCAATGATCGCTGGATCGTTGTCCGCGACGCTAGCGGCGGATTTGGGTCCGGTCGGGACAACCGCCGGCGCGGCGGTTGCGGCCGGTGCGGCCGGAGCCGGTGCGCTTTGCGCCTGCGCGTCCAGTATCTGCGACGCCAGCACGGCGCCGGTCAGGCCGGTGAGCAGCCTCAGCGTCTCCCGGCGCGAAAGTCTGCCGTCCTTGTAGTCCTCAACCGCCTCATCGACCAGATAGCGCTGCAAATCGTTCATGATCCGTTTCCTCGTTTCCGTAACTGAAGAAGCAACAACCAATCGACAGCGATACGGGCCGGTCGTTCCGCCGGCGTCCGCCGCGTTGCAATCATAAAGGGAATCTCCATTTCGTGAATCCGGCGCATTAGCAGGCTGTTGGAAAGCGTAGCG
>PLYG01000499.1 GCA_003153335.1 Betaproteobacteria bacterium
CGCAACGGCCTGCAATACGAATGCATTGGCTGCACGGCCTGCATCGACGGCTGCAACCAGGTGATGGACAGAATGGGTTATCCGCAGGGACTCATCCGCTTCGACACTGCCGCCGGGTTGGAACAGCACCTGTCGTTCCGGGACAAGGCCGGACGCGTGCTGCGGCCGCGAACGCTTGTCTACGCAGGCCTGCTGCTTGCGATTGGCATGGGCCTGGTGACCAGTCTTGCCATGCGCACGACGCTCAAGGTCGATGTCCTGCGCGATCGGGCGGCGCTGGCGAGGGCGGTTGCTCCGGGCGTTATGGAAAACGTGTACCGGCTGCAGATCATGAACACCGGCGAGACTTCGCATGCCTACCGGATTGCCGTGACCGGCCTGCCCGGCGCAACCGTGGCCGGGGTTGATGGACCGGTTGCCGTTGCCGCGGCAACGGCGCAGTCGGTGCCGTTGCGCGTGCGGGTCGCCGAATCGTCCGGGACGCCGGGGGCGAACCGGATCGAATTCACCGTGACGGCCGTCGACAATCCGCAGCTTGCGGTGGTCGAGAAGTCCACATTCATCATTCCACGTTAGAAGCCCGAGGATGTCAACTTTGCCAATCGCGCAGTCCGGCCCATGGTACCGCCAGCGGTGGCCCTGGTTCCTGATGCTCGGTCCTGCGCTCGTGCTCGTCGCCGGGGCTTATACGGCGTGGCTCGCCTACAGCACCGACGATGGGCTCGTGGCACGCGATTACTACAAGCGCGGACTACTGATCAACCGGACACTGCAGCGCGACCACAACGCGGCAGCACGCGGAATTTCCGCACAGGGTGCGTGGAGCGCCGATGGCCGCTCACTGAGTATCCGGGTGCTGGGCCTCGCCCAGCCGTCGCCCGAACCTGTGTTGCGGGTGATTTATGACCGAACGGGTGCTGAGCACGTCGTGCGAATGCGGGACATAGGCAGTGGGTGGTACGAGGCTGCCTTTGCCCGGCCCGCGAATGCGCGGTGGCGGGCGGTGATGGAAACCGATGACTGGCGGCTGACCATGCTGGATTCGTTGGCGGGCGAAGCCGTACGGTTTGTCGCGACCGATCCGTGATTCCCGGCCGGCGGGCCGGAGAATCGGCGTATCCCGGCTGCGAACCAACGCCGTCCGCGGCCGGGAATTCCGCAAGGATCAACTGGTGCGAAATCGCCAAGAAGGAGGGCAGCAATGGCGCAACGTCTGATGTGGATACTGTGGCCCGGCTTTGTCATGGCCGGCGTGGCGGAACTGGTCTTCTTTGCGCTGGTCGATCCGCAGGACCTGCATTTTTTCGGGCAACCCCTGGAAATGTCGCGGACCGCGATCTACAGCCTCGGCTTTTTCTGTTTCTGGGTGCTGATGTCGGGGACGAGCGCGTTGACCTGCTTGTTGCAGCGCTCGCCATTCGAAACAAACTACTGCCACCTGTCGCCGTCGGCGCGCCCGTTGGTTGGGTGTCCCAAGCGCGATGGGGAGTAGAGTTGTTGACCAATATCGTGGGGATGCGGACCCTGGGCGATCGAATCGGAGCGACCCCGATCGATGACGGTTCAGTCCGGGGGCCCGATCAGTTGCCGCAATCCGGTTGGATCGAGTAGCTTGATGTACTTCTGCTGCGCAATGATCAGGCCTGCTTCCTGAAAGCGCGAAAAAAGCCGGCTGACGGTTTCCAGCTTGAGTCCGAGGAAGCTGCCGATTTCCTCGCGGGTCATGCGCAGCACAAACTCGGAGGCGGAATAGCCGCGCTTCAGATACCGATCGGAGAGGTCGAGCAGAAACGATGCAAGTTTTTCCTCTGCACGCATGGTTCCAAGCATCAGCATGTTGTGTTGTTCACGAACGATCTCGGTGCTCAACAGGCGGTGCACGTGATGCTGCATGGCCGGAATCGTCCGGGCAAATTCCTCGAGGCGCGAAAAGGGCAGCAGGCAGACCTCGCTGTCTTCCAGCGCATAGGCGGAGCAGTTGTGGGTGTCGGTACTGATTCCGTCGAGTCCGATCAGTTCGCCCAGCATGTGGAACCCGGTCACCTGTTCGCGGCCGTCCTCGAACAGTACCGAGGTCTTGAGCGAACCAAGCCGCACGGTGTAGAGCGCTTCGAATGGCGATCCGGTGGCGTACAGTCTCTCGCCGCGCTTGATGCGGCGGTGCTCGTCGACAAGGGCCTCGAGCTGGCACAACTCGTCCGCAGTCAGGCCCCTGGGCATGCACAGGTCCTGAAGGCTGCAACTCGAGCAGGCCGTCTTCAGCCGCTGAAAATCGATAATCTGGGTTTGGCCGTGCATCGCCGGTTGTCCAAGGTTGGTATTGAGCTAAGTCAAGAATCTTCCCCGAAGCCGATGTTAACACGCCGCTCCTGAAGCTGGGGCTGCGCGGGCCATCGCCGATTCCCGCGGGAAATTTGAGCTGGCTCTTGCAATGCCGGTGGCAACCTACTTTGCAATGTTGATGATGGGCCTGGCCGGCGGCTTGCACCGCGCTGCCATGTGCGGCGGGTGTGCCTCGGCGGCTGCGCAGCCGGACTCGACGATCCGGGGCCGTGGCTGGCGATGCGCTGGCCCGTTGCCAGATAGGAACGGCCACTCGGTCCTGCGTACAGATGGGGCATGGGCGAGGTGCACTATACTCGCCGACTTTCCACCACATCTCGCTCTCATCATCCGTGCAATCCATTCCCGATCCCCGTTCGTTCCCGTTGCGTGAGGGTGGTTCTGCGCCGCACTATCCACAGTGGCATGCATGGGCCGCATTGAGTCTGGCGGCGGCAACCGGCCAGGAACGCGAAGCGGCAGATGGGCAATTGCGCGGAGCGATGGTCGACGCGTTGCGCGCCCGGCAAATCGCCGGAATCGAGGCTACACTGAACGCCGCCGTATCGGCGGCCGTCTATCGGCATCTGTGGCGTGCGCTAATTGCGGCGTGGCGCGACAGCGCTGCTCGCGCGGACACCCAGGTCATCGCGCACGGATTCGCGTTCCCCGTCGTTGTGGTAGCCGCGGCGGGCACCGCGATCGAGTTGCCGGGAATCCTGCGCGATGCGCCGCAAATCGTCGAATTGTTGCAACAGCACGGCAGTCTTGCAGGAAACCGGAACTTCGGAATCGCCAACGTCCTCGCCGGGACCGATGCGCTTGGCCTGGACGCGATTCCACGCTGGTTGGTATGGCGCGGTGTGCTCGATAGCGTTGCGGCGCTTCACGACGTCCCACCAAGCCCGATAGTGATTGCCGCGGGGCGGGAGGGCGCCCATTTGCGGTTCTTGATTGGAACTGCGCTGGCGGCGCCGCATGCGGCACTTTTCGACGAGTGGACGGTGGGGGTATGGGGCATACCGTTGGCGCAAAGCCTGAGCCGGCAACTTGCGGCAGAGGGCGTGCAACTGCTGGCGCTGCCGGGTGCGCCCACCGATCCATTGTCCGCATTGCATCAGGGTCGTCTCGCGCACCGCGAGGTCGCCTTGCAATTGTTTGCAAGCAGCGCAATTCGCAAACTGCGGGCCGAGTTTGGTGAGCCGATCGCAGTGATCAGCGCGCATCGGATCGATAGCGGGGGGGAGCTCCGGTTGAGCTTGTCCAGCCCTTTCGGAGAGCGCGACGCCGAGGGGTTCCGCTGTCCGCTGCATCCCTTTGACCGGGTGGAGGACGTGCTGACCATGATCGTCGAACTGCTGCATGCCTGCCGGGTCATGGACGTCAGGGTGCTGACCCATGTCCACCCGGATCGGGATCTGCGGACCGGTTTGACGCTGTTGTTCCGCGCCGACGCCATCGGCGCGGCGGAGTCGGTCGCCGATCATTGAGGTTCGCGCAAATCGCGCAAATAACGCCGCACGTTTTTCGCGTAATGATCGGCGTTTCCTTTCAACCTGTCACATGGATTCACGAATCCAGTTGAATCAAAGCGTGAACATACTGAATATTGCGGCTTACCGGTTCGTGGCGCTGGACAATCTGCCGGCGCTGCGCCGGTGGCTGCTCGAACTCTGCGCCGCAGAAAATCTGCGCGGCACGATCCTGCTCGCCCCCGAAGGCATCAATCTTTTCCTGGCCGGGCCGGCAGCGGGTATAGCGGGCCTGCGCCGTGCGCTCGCTGCCGACGATCGCCTGGTCGGGATGGACTTCAAGGAAAGCTGGTCGTCCGGCACGCCGTTTAAGAGGCTCAAGGTGAAGATCAAGAACGAAATCATCGCTTTTGGCGTTCCCGGCATTGATCCTGCCCGTGATCCGGCGCCGGCGCTCGATCCCGCGACGCTGAAGTCATGGCTGGACGAGGGGCGCGAGGTGATCCTCCTGGATACACGCAATGCCTTCGAGGTCGCCCGGGGATCGTTTGAAGGCGCGGTTCACCTTGGCAACGACACGTTTCGCGGATTTGCGTCGGTGGCCGGTTCTCTGCCCGTTACCGATCAAGACACGCCGGTGGTGACCTTCTGCACCGGCGGCATACGCTGCGAAAAGGCCGCGCCGCTGTTGCGGCAACTCGGCCACCGCAACGTATTTCAACTCTCGGGCGGAATTCTGCGGTACCTCGAACGCGTGGGATCAGCCCATTACCGTGGTGCCTGTTTTGTCTTCGACGAGCGCGTCGGCCTCGACGCGAATCTGGCGTCTCAAAAAACGGAGCAACTATAAAAGCCCCGATGCCCCCAGCAGGACGACGTCCGCGGAGCAGACAGGTAGCGTTCGCGCGTCTTTTGCGCGCTGAGCCCGAGCACGCAGTTGCGCCAAGGATCGGTGCCATTCTGGAACCCCAACTTTTCGCAGGCGGGCCCGTAGATTGCGACCATTTCGTCTATTTCGGCCTGCATCTGCGCGGCCCGCTCGGCGGTCGTTGCGCAGCCGGTCAGTAGGGTTACCAGCGACGCGAGAAGCAAAAGTTGTCGGCGCATATTCGTCTCCTGTGGCAAGCGATCGCTATCATAACGGCTGGACGACGAATTCGACTACACAAAAAGAAATTCGTGACAGCGATGCTGCGCCGCAAAAAATCGCCGGCCACGTCGGTTATAATTTCCATTTGCAACCGCGCCAGTCGCTCATGAGTCTCGACCGCGTTTCCGCCGGCAAGGATTTGCCGAATGATTTTAATGTGATCATTGAAATTCCGATGAATGCGGACCCCGTGAAATATGAGGTCGACAAGGAAACGGGCGCCGTATTCGTCGACCGCTTCATGTCGACCGCCATGCACTATCCCTGCAACTACGGCTACATTCCCCGCACGCTGTCGGACGACGGCGATCCGGTGGATGTGCTCGTGCTGTCTCCGTTTCCCCTTATAACCGGGGTGGTGGTTCGCTGTCGTCCGCTGGGCATGCTGAAGATGGATGACGAAGCCGGCGGCGACGCCAAGATACTCGCCGTGCCGATCGACAAGCTGTCAGGCATGTACCGGACCATGCACTCGATCCGCGACCTGCCGGACATCACTACGCGGCAGATCGAGCACTTTTTTGCGCACTACAAGGACCTTGAGCCCGGAAAGTGGGTGCGCATGGTCGGATGGGTAGGGCCAGAGGAGGCTAAAGCCGAGATTACCGCCAGTGCGGTGCGTTTTGTCGCGGCCGGACACTAGCGGGATATTCCTGGCCCGTAGCAGCTATCTGCCGCCTGCGGGCGAACCGATGTGGCAGATCACCAAGTCCTGCCAACTACCGGGGAACTTCTCCGCCTCGCTGGGTGGGTCCGCCGTCCGAATTCTGCACTTTTTCCAGCGCTTCCTTGCCGAGAACGGAAACACCCGAAACAGAGCGGTCCTTGCGCGGAATGTTGCTGCCCGTTACGAACTCTTTTTCCTGTTGTGGTTCGACCTTGTTCTCCGTGCCCGCGCAGCCGACAAGCAATGAAGCCGCTACTACGGGCAGAATAATGAAACGCATGTTTTTTGTCCTTGAGTAACCGGGCCATCCCGGCTTTCTGGCATCGAACTTTAGCAGACTTGCGTGGCCCGGACCAGCGGACGTTTCCCGAACCGCTTGATCGCCGCCGGCGTGCTGCTCGCGAGGCCGCTCGACTAGGCGCCGGCAGGGGACGTCGCCCGGAGAAGCGTTTTTGCCGAATAATGCGGGTACCGGCGATCCGGTCGTGCAGGAACCGCCCATCGCTGTCCAGCCATCCCCAGTAGTAATTGAGGAGTCCGGCCGCCCAACCCCAACTGCCGAGCAGGAAAAACCCGGCGAGTCCGGCGGCGGGCCCTATCCATGCGGCAAGATAGCGCTTGGTAGCGTGGCGAATGTCGACGGGGCGGCCGTCAGCTGTAGTGAGCGCCAGTCCCCAGGTCTTCAAGGCTAGGGTCCGGCGCCCGTTCGACCAGAATCCGATGCAGTAAATGCCTGCGACCACGACATAGAAAAAAAACAGGAACGCGCTCGAGGTGGATGGAAGTACGTAGAGTTGTCGCGCCGAAAAGGCAGTTCCGGCGTGCGTCGGCCCGATGATCGGTAGCGCCGCGAAACCGGCGACCAGAAGGAGGGCGAACAACAGGAAGCCCTCATAAACCAGCGCGCACCACCGCCGGCCCAACCCTGCTGGAAGAGGCGCCTCCGCCGCCGTGGTATCGATGGCCGCACCGGCGCCGGCTGGCGTCATCGGGCGGCGGGTGGCGCCGGGGCTGGCGTCGGGCGACCCGGCGTCGGGTCGGCGCTGGACGAACTGTGCTGTCCCGCGGGGGCGCGACGCAATTCCTGCCGCTGCTCCTGCGGCAGGCTTTGATACTCCACCCATTTGTTGCGCAACTCCTTGCGTTTTTCGGGCGGAAGCTGTTTCAAGCCTTTGAACTTCTCACGCGCCGCCTGCCGCTCCTGGGAAGAGAGTTTCGCCCACCCCTGCATGCGCTCCTGGATGCGCTGCTGTTCCGCGGCCGGCAGCGTCTGATAGCGTTTGGCCATGGCCAACCACTTGTTTTTCCTCAGCAAATCCAGTTTGTCCCAATCGGGCGCAAGCGGCGCCAGGACTTGGCGGTTCGGTGCGGAGAGTTCACTCCAGCTTGGCCCATTGCGTATGGTCTGGGAATGGGCTGGTGCCGGAAGCAACACACTTGCGATCGTCAGCGCCAACCCGATGATTATTCCCCGGAACGCTTCAGCCAATTTTCGAACCCCTTGTCCAGAAAAGCGTCGACCGGGAGGTCGCTTCCAAGCAATGCGGAGTCCAGCTCCGCTATTTCGCTGGCCTGCTGAAGAATGGTCCAGTAATCATAAAAATAGGCACCACCGGCGATGATCAGCACAGCAAGCCACAGGCGGAAATCGGTGACGAGCCGCCGCATGCTGCCGATCGTACCGGTGCCACCAGCCGTTGCCAGGCCATGCACCGTCGCCGTTTGGGGTGAATCGCTGCGCCCGGCCATCTTGGCCAGCGCGGCCTGTCGAGCCAATTGCAGTTTGTAAACGATACCCTGCCGCAGATCGTTGTTTCCCCGGTCGAGCAGCGCCTTGATTTTTTTGGCCAGTTCCTGGTCGTTTTGTGTGTTCACAATGTAATCCCCTTGATTCTCAAGCTCTCGGCCAGCGCGTGCACGGCCCGCGAACAGTGCGTTTTCACGCTTCCCTGCGAACAACCCATTGCCGCTGCCGTCTCCGCCACGTCCATCTCTTCCCAGTAACGCAGCAGAAACGCCTCTCGTTGACGTCCCGGAAGCTTTTCCAGCGCAGTCTCGATAATTTGCATGGTCTGGGCCTGTTGATATTGGACAGCGGGGTCGACCGTAGCGTTCGACGATGAGTCGAACGCCATGGAATCGAGCGGGTCGTGATCATCGTCCTCACCGTCCCGGCTCTTTCCGGACAGCGCGGACAGCAGCGTGGTCCAGGTCGAGCGGACCTTGGTGCGCCGAAAGTAGTCGTGGATCGTGTTCTGGAGAATTCTGTGGAAAAGCATGGGCAACTCGGAGGCGGGCCTGTCCGGATACTTTTCGGCAAGCTTGAGCATCGAGTCCTGAACGATGTCCAGCGCCGCTTCCTCGTCGCGGACAGCGTACTTTGCGTGCTTGAAGGCGCGTCGCTCGACCTCGGCGAGGAATGCTGCCATTTCCTGCTGCGTTGACAGAAGACTCTCCTCTCGGCTATCGCGGCGATTATAGGGGGTTTTGTGGCGTTTTCCCCATACCGACCTCGTTACTGCAATGCAGCAAATTCTTCTTGACCCCGCACCGGCTGCGCGGTAGCCTTGCATCTGTATCACCGGAACTGCAAAATCCGACCGCAGGCCCCACCCCGACTGGCGACACAATCGCCTGATTGGCTGGAGCGTCGGCGTGTGGAATCCGGCTTTCACCCCTAAGCCAGTATGGTGCATGAGTATTCCTAAAGCACCGAGGAAATTTGCAGTGGCGGATTTCGTTCAAAATAGCCACTGAGGTGTCATGTGTCAAAAGAGGTCCTGACCGGCGCGGAAATCGTCATGCGTTGCCTTGCTGCGGAAAAAGTCGAATATGTGTTCGGCTATCCGGGTGGGGCGGTTCTCAATATTTACGATGAATTTTTCAAGCAGGACAAGGTGAAGCACGTCCTGGTGCGGCACGAACAGGGGGCCGTCCACGCCGCCGACGGGTATTCCCGATCGAGCACAAAGATCGGCGTTGCGCTCGTGACCTCGGGCCCCGGCGTGACGAACGCGGTCACGGGCATCGCCACCGCGTACATGGATTCGATCCCGCTGGTGATCATCACCGGCCAGGTGCC
>PLYG01000147.1 GCA_003153335.1 Betaproteobacteria bacterium
GTTTTGCGACGCGAGCTGACATGCAGCATCAGCCGAGCGGGTTCTGGATAGAGGGGGCTCTGGACAAGGAGTTTGAGGATTACCGCGCCCTCGAAGCTGAGAGGTCCGCAACGTTACGCGAAAAACTACTGCACCATTCTGCAACTGTCGGCATTCTTGCATATGGCGCCGGTGACAATTTTCATCGCGCGCGCTGGCCGGGGGGGCCGCTGTTTAAAGTGCCTCTGCTCGGCGTACTGGATCGGAATGCCGACTCACTCGCCGCCAACGAAGGTTTTATTTATATGAAGCCGGGGCGCGCATTGGCTGAGTACCCAAACGCAGTCGTAGCCGTGACGATCAGTCAGCTGNNATCAGTTCATCAGCGATGTAAGAGCCGAAAACCCGGATCGGACGATTTATTGTGTCTGAGCTTCGGACTGGTCGACCTAACCGTTTCATCCAGTATAGGTTCCCTGTCTGGACAAATTCACCCTGGGACGCAAGCTATGGTCACGCGCATTTGCACGAGTATGCCGCTATAATCGAGAACGTTTGATTATTCAGCAGGCGCGTAAAGATTGTATGTTCGAGTTCGTCATGTTCCTGTTGCGCTGAATTCGGTCACAGGCGGAGAAGCTGAAATGACTTTCCTGAGCATTGTCACTGGCTGCTTCAACGAAGCGGACAACGTAACCGAGCTCTACGAGAGAATCTGCCGGACTTTTGCGGATGAACTGCCGGGATACGCATTCGAGCTCATCTTTATTGACAACGCCTCCACCGACAAAACCGTGGAAGTGCTAAAAGATATCGGCCGCACCGATAAGCGAGTAAAAATTATCGTAAATAATCGTAACTTCGGTCATATCCGATCCGGCTACCACGCCTTGCTGCAGGCCAAGGGGGAGGCGACTATAGCCTTGGCTTCGGACCTGCAAGACCCTCCTGAGATGATTCCCAAGTTTGTGAAGAAGTGGGAAGAGGGTTACAAAGTCGTCCTTGCACAGAAGACCAACAGCGAGGAATCCCCGCTCTTCTTCCTGGTTCGCAGGATCTACTACAACGTAATAAACCGGCTGTCCGAAATCGAACTTGCCAAGAACGTCACCGGCTTCGGACTCTATGACCACCAGGTGATAGAGGACATTCGCCGCATCGATGACCCGTACCCTTACTTTCGCGGTTTGATCTGTGATCTTGGCTACAAACAAGCGCTAATTCCGTTCACGCAACCCGCCCGGAAGTGCGGATTTACGAAGAACAACTTCTACACCTTATGGGACCTGGCGATGCTCGGCATCACCAACCACTCCAAGGTTCCGTTGCGGTTGGCGACGTTTGCCGGATTCGGCGTCGGTACGTTCAGCTTCCTGGTGGCGTTGGGATATCTAATTTATAAACTCCTCTTCTGGTCGAGCTTTCAGCTAGGGACGGCACCCCTCGTGATTGGCATGTTTTTCATTGGAGCCGTTCAGCTTGTTTTCATCGGACTCCTTGGCGAATACATTGGGGCTATTCACACTCAGGTGCTCCGACGGCCGCCGGTGATCGAGAAGGAAAGAATTAACTTTGACTAGTCCGTCGAACGCTCTATCGGAGTTGATCCGCCAACTCGAGAGCCATATTGACGTTACTGCAGACGGATTGCCCGACGAGGTGTTTCTCTTTATCAGCCGGATCACGCCGCTCATCAACGTCGACCTGCTGATCCAGGACGATAGCCGACGCACCTTGCTTACCTGGCGAAGTGACCGTTTCTATGGGCCGGGCTGGCATGTCCCGGGTGGCATCATCCGTCACAACGAGGTGGCAGCAGACCGAATACATATTGTAGGCAAACGAGAGCTCGGCGCTGCCGTCGAATTCGAGCCGACCCCGATTCTCGTCCATGAGAGCATCAGGCCTGAGCGACATGATCGTGGGCATTTTATTTCTCTTCTCTACAAGTGTCGATTAGTGAGTGACCTCGATCACCGCCGGCGGTACACGCCGGAATCCCCGTTGGCGGATCAATGGCAATGGCACGAGAGGTGCCCGGAGAATCTCATTCGAGAACAGCGAGCCTACGCTGCCTTCATGGGATGACCTGGCGATGTTCCGTCCGTTCTTTTCCTCGCTGACCGGGCACATTCCGCCCCACCAGCTTGGACGCTACCTCGTAGTGGGCATATGGAACACGGCGTTCGCCTACGGGACATTCGCTCTGTTCACTGCTCTACTGGATCGTTACATGCCTGCCAGTTACATGGCTGGAAGTCTCTTGTCCGCGCTTCTAAATATCACCGTATCTTTTCTAGGCTATAAGTGGTTTGTGTTCAAAACGAAGGGAAATTACTTGAAGGAGTGGGGGCGATGCCTGATGGTTTATAGCGGGAGCATCGTCGTGGGCTTGGCATTGTTACCCCCGACAGTGTTCATCGTGAGCCATGTTACGGGCAGTCCACGTGCAGCTCCCTACATCGCCGGTGCGTTGCTCCTGAGTGTGCAGGTCATCCTTAGCTTTCTCGGGCACAAGAGGTTTACGTTCAAGAGCGACCGGTCGACTAAAGCTTAGGCTTCAGTAAGACCCCGGCGGCAACCCAAATTTTCCCAGTGATGGCTACTTCAAAATCCCCCAGTAGCCGGTAAACCGATGCTGTAATCGGCGGTAGCCGCAGTGGCGGCAACAGGACATGATCGCCCCTCCATTTGAGGAGGGCTCCGGGATGGGTTGACGTAGGATAAAAAAAGTCGAGGAAGCGCTGCGGTTGCTGACGGGTCGGTGACCGTCCCTATGTTCAACCCGAAATTGTCGATCTTCGGCAAATGTAGCCGAAGGTCCCGATCCCCATCTAGGGAAAGTCGGCGTCCGGCCCATCCCAAACCACTCGTCCGCTAGCGCCGCCCAGCCGTGAGCCGCCGCCAGAAGCCGGGCTTCCTCGGCTTCTCGCCGTCGGCCAGTAGCGCCGGGATCGGCGTGACCCGCGCGGGGGCGATATCGTCGAGAATCGCCCGGGGCCGCTCGTAGACCAGGCGATGCGCTTCTTCCTTGCCGACGTACTTTTCGGCCACTTTTTGGCCCTCCGCCAGCAGCGGCGCCCGCCGGCTGATACTGTGGGCGTCGGTCGCCAGGATGTGCACCAGCCCCTCGTCGAGCATGCGCTCGCCCCAGTATTTGGCGCCTTTGCCGAACCGGCCGGTCAGGCTACCGGAGGTGATCTGCATCCACGCCCCGCGCTCGGCGAGGCGCTTGAAGACTTCGTAATTGGTTTTTATCCAGCTCAACCGCTCGGGGTGCGTGATTACGGGGACGTAACCGGAGACAAGGAAATTGAATACCGATTCCTCGAACCTGGGCGGCGCGACGTGGTGGGACGGCTCGAGCAGAAAATACCGGCCGCCGTTGAGCGTCGGCGCGGTGCCGGTCTTGAGGCGGTTCAGAAGTTCGGGCGTCAGATGCGCGTCGGCGCCGGAGGTCAGGCGTAGCGCGATACCCTCGGCGTCGAGTTTGGTCTGTAGCACGGCGACCCGCTCGCGGATCAGGCGCGTGTTGTTTTCGTAGAGACCGGGGTAAATGTGGGGCGTGCAGGCAGTGAACGTAATGCCGTCCCCGACCGCAATCCGCGCCATCGCCAGCGACGTTTGCTCGTCCGGCGCGCCGTCGTCGATGCCCGGCAGCATATGGCAATGTAGGTCAATCATTGGCGATCATCGAAAAGCGGCGGCAAGGCGCATGCTGCGGATCATACGCGAGGCGGTCAAAGCTATGTAGCCCCACTGCGGAATTACGCGTTCGGAGAGGGGGGTGACAACTGGTTGAAGGGATGGGTGACACTCTTGAGGGGCTGCAGGATGTGCGAACGCGAGGCCGGTGCGGGTTGAGCCGCATCCCTGGGTATCGCTGCGCTCAACCCATCCTGCGGCCGCGCAATTATTTGACAACTAAACAATTCAGGTTGAAAATCTTTAGAAGGAGAATGTTGCTCTATGCGTATCGTCTGCGTTGGTGGCGGGCCGGCCGGGCTGTACTTCGCGTTGCTGATGAAGCGCGCGAACCTGCAGCACGAGGTGACGGTGATCGAGCGCAACCGGCCTTACGACACGTTTGGCTGGGGTGTCGTGTTCTCGGACCAGACGCTGGGTAATCTCAAGGTGGCGGATCAGACCACCTACCTGAAGATTCTCGACAGCTTCAATCACTGGGACGACATCGACGTCCATTTCAGGGGCCGGACGATCCGCTCGGGCGGACACGGCTTTTGCGGTATCGGCCGCAAGCGCCTGCTCAACATCCTGCAGGCGCGCTGCGAGGAGCTCGGCGTCCGGCTGGTGTTCCAGACTGAACTCGGCCGGAACGCGGAGTTCACCGACGCCGACCTGGTCATCGGTTCGGACGGGTTGAACAGCCGCGTTCGCGACCGGTTCGCGCAGGCGTTCCGGCCGCAAACCGATGTGGGCAAATGCCGCTTTGTCTGGCTCGGGACGCACAAGGTGTTCGAGGCCTTCACCTTTGCGTTCGAAGAAACCGCGCACGGCTGGTTCCAGGCGTATGCTTATCAGTACGAGCGCGACACCTCGACATTCATCATCGAAACGCCGGAACAGGTGTGGAAAAACGCGGGCCTCGACAAGATGGGGCAGGAAGAGGCGATCGCATTCTGCGAAAAGTTGTTCGCTAAATACCTCGACGGCCACGGGTTGATGGCGAATTCCGCGCACCTGCGCGGCTCGGCGATCTGGATGACGTTTCCGCGCATCGTCTGCGCCCAGTGGGTGCACTGGTACACCGGCTGGGGCCGGCGGACGCCTATCGTGCTGATGGGCGACGCGGCGCACACCGCGCACTTTTCAGTCGGCTCCGGCACCAAGCTTGCGCTGGAAGACGCGATTGCGCTCAGCCGCGCAATGGCCGGTCACAGCGACCTGGCCGCCGCGCTCGAGGCCTACCAGCAGGAACGCCGCGTCGAAGTGCTCAAGATCGAGAACGCGGCGCGCAATTCGACCGAATGGTTCGAACATGTCGTGCGTTATACGGCGATGGAGGCCGAGCAGTTCACCTACAGCCTGCTCACTCGGTCGCAGCGCATTTCCCACGAAAACCTGCGGCGGCGCGACAAGGGCTACGTTCAGGGCATCGAATCGTGGATCGCCGCCGGGAGCGGGCTTCCACCCGAGCCGCGGCCGCCGATGTTCACGCCGTTCAAGGTGCGCGGCCTGACGCTCAAGAACCGCGTCGTGATGTCGCCGATGGCCATGTACTCGTGTAACGATGGCACGCCCGACGAGTTCTACCTGGTCCATCTGGGCAGCCGCGCCCATGGTGGCGCCGCAATGGTCTTTACCGAAATGACTTGCGTCACGGCCCAGGGACGAATTTCCCCGCGCTGCGCCGGCATGTACAAGGCGCAGCACAGGCTCGCCTGGCAGTGGATCGTCAACTACATCCATGGCAAGACCAGCGCCAAGGTCGCGATGCAGCTTGGCCACTCGGGGCCGAAGGGCTCGACGCAGCTCGGCTGGGAGAAGGCCGAAGAGCCGCTGCCCGCCGGCAACTGGCCGCTGCTCTCGTCATCACCTCTGCCATACGGCCCGAACAACCAGACGCCCAAGGCGATGACGCGCGCCGACATGGACGAAGTCACGGCCGCGTTCGTGCGTGCCGCGGAATGGGCGAACGAGTGCGGCTTCGACTGGCTGGAACTGCACTGCGCGCACGGGTACTTGCTGTCGAGTTTCATTTCCACATTGACCAACCGCAGAGGCGACGAATACGGCGGCTCGCTGGAAAACCGTTGCCGCTATCCGGTCGAAGTCTTCCGCGCCACCCGCGCAGCCTGGCCGCAGGACAAGCCGATGTCGGTCCGGATTTCGGCGCACGACTGGGCGCCTGGGGGCAACACCCCGGACGACGCGGTGCTGATCGCCCGGATGTTCAAGGACGCCGGCTGCGACGTCCTCGA